>NZ_JTLA01000254.1:0-339 GCF_000799055.1 Ensifer sp. ZNC0028 | reverse complement strand
TCGCCCCGCCGCCATTGTTGACGGGTGGCGTGAAGTTGACTTGGGCGCCATCCGGATCGAGCGTCGTTACCGCGCCGATCGTCGGTGCCTCCGGCAAGGCCGGATTGACCGCGAACGACCGCGTAATCGTCTGTGCAGGGAAATAGGCAGCGTTGCCCTCTGCGTCGGCATTGATGGTGCAGGTGCCCGCGGAATGGAACGTCAATTCGCCAGGCGGTGTCACCGTGCAGACAGCAGGTGTGGTCGAACTGAACACGACTGGAAGCCCCGAAGTATTCATCGCCGACAACACGGGCGTCGTGCCGAACGTCTGGGGACCCGGGCTGAAGTCGATCGTCT
>NZ_JTLA01000253.1:0-668 GCF_000799055.1 Ensifer sp. ZNC0028 | reverse complement strand
GCGGTCAGATCATGCGACATAGACATATCTCCGCCGGCTCCAGGCCTGGATCGAGTTGATGAGGAGCAGCATGGCGAACGAGATCGCCAGCATGACCGCGGCAATGGCAGTCGCCGCCGCATAGTTGAACTCTTCGAGCCTGATGACGATCAGAAGCGGGGCGATCTCGGAGACGTAAGGCAGGTTGCCGGCGATGAAGATCACCGAGCCGTATTCGCCGACGCCGCGGGCAAAGGCGAGGGCAAAGCCGGTGAGACCGGCCGGCAGCAAGCCCGGCAAAAGCACCCGGCTGATCGTCTGGAAGCGGCTGGCGCCAAGGGTGGCGGCTGCTTCCTCCACCTCCTTGTCGATCTCCTCCATGATCGGCTGCACGGTCCTGACGACGAAGGGCAGGCCGACGAAGATCAACGCGATGACGATGCCGGCGGGGGTGAAGGCGATCTTCAGCCCAAGCGGCTCCAGGAACTGGCCGATCCAGCCGTTCGGGGCATAAAGCGTCGTCAGCGCAATGCCGGCAACCGCGGTCGGCAGGGCAAAGGGCAGGTCGACCATGGCGTCGATCACCCGCTTGCCGGGAAAGCGATAACGCACCAGCACCCAGGCGAGGATGACACCGAAGACCAGGTTGATGATCGCCGCGATGAAGGCCGTGCCGAAGGAGATCTTCA
>NZ_JTLA01000252.1:0-258 GCF_000799055.1 Ensifer sp. ZNC0028 | reverse complement strand
ACTTCACGCCACCCGTCAACAATGGCGGCGGGGCGATCACCGAGTATGTCGTAACGTCGTCCCCGCATGGAAAGACCGGCGTCGGCACCCAAAGCCCGATTTCCGTGCGGGGCCTGTGGAGTGGCATGTCCTATACCTTCACGGTGACCGCAAAGAACGCGGCGGGGGTAGGCCCGTCGTCCTCGGCGTCGCAGGCGGTGGTGCCGAGAAACTTCCAGACGATCGACTTCAGCCCGGGTCCCCAGACGTTCGGCACGA
>NZ_JTLA01000251.1:0-243 GCF_000799055.1 Ensifer sp. ZNC0028 | reverse complement strand
GGTTGAAGGAGTAGCGCAGGCACATGGCAAAGGAGGCGATCATCGCAATCGGGTTGGCAATGCCCTTGCCGGCAATGTCGGGGGCCGAGCCATGCACCGGCTCGTAGAGCGCCTTGCGCTTGCCGGTGACGCCATCCGGTGCGCCGAGCGAGGCCGAGGGCAGCATGCCGAGCGAACCGGTGAGCATGGCCGCGACATCCGACAGCATGTCGCCGAACAGGTTGTCGGTGACGATGACGTCGA
>NZ_JTLA01000250.1:0-582 GCF_000799055.1 Ensifer sp. ZNC0028 | reverse complement strand
CCGCCGCGACGATCGTCGCGATGGCCCCCGCGGCAAGGGTGGCCCGCGCGACGACCGCGACGCCAAGTTCGAGGACCGGCCGAAGCGTGCGCCGGCGCAGCGCGCCCGCACGGCCAATGTCTGGATGGCGCCGGGCGCCCGCCCGCTTGCCGAGAAGAAGCCGAAGTCCGTTGACGGCGACGCCACCGAGAAGTCCGCCCGTCGCGAGCGTCCGGAAAGCGCACCGAAGTCCAAGCGCTACGGCCGCAACAAGGATGGCCTGGCGACGAAGACGACTGGCAAGTTCGACCCGGACCGCAAGGGCGCTTCCAAGGATTTCGGCCGTGGCGCCGACAAGCCGGCCCGCCCCTTCGTCAAGAGCCGTGACGAGGACGGCGAGTGGATCAGTGCCGCCGAGCCGGTTCGTCGCCGCGACGAAGGCCGGGATGGCGGCTTCGATCGTCGCAAGTCCTTTGATGGCGGCGACCGCAAGTCGCGCGATCACGGAGATCGTCCGCCGCGCCGCGAGGGTGGAGATCGCCCGCGCGGTGACCGTCCGGCCCGTGCCGAGGGTGGCGAACGCCGTTTCGACAAGCCGCGCGC
>NZ_JTLA01000249.1:0-1311 GCF_000799055.1 Ensifer sp. ZNC0028 | reverse complement strand
CGCCCCGCCTGCGGGGAGAAGGTGGCCGGCAGGCCGGATGAGGGGCGGCCGCCCCTTTGCAGCATGACGTAACGTCAGGATCACGCGCGACGTCGTGTCCCGCTACCGTGACCTTGCCCTAGCACTTTGATTTTCCCTATAGTTTCGCCGATCATCGGCGTCACCTCGGGGAACCATGAAGACACTTCATATCGGCATAGCGGGCGCCGGCCCGG
Organism: Ensifer sp. ZNC0028; assembly: GCF_000799055.1. Taxonomy (NCBI): domain Bacteria; kingdom Pseudomonadati; phylum Pseudomonadota; class Alphaproteobacteria; order Hyphomicrobiales; family Rhizobiaceae; genus Ensifer; species Ensifer sp. ZNC0028. The sequence continues at coordinate 1,096 of NZ_JTLA01000249.1, read as the reverse complement.
CGGGGCTTGCGGCGGCATTGATGCTGTCGCGGCGCGGCCATCGGGTGGACATCCTCGAGCGTTTCGACGTGGCGTCGCCTGTCGGTTCCGGGCTGATGCTGCAACCAACGGGGCTCACGGTCCTGAACACGCTCGGCCTGCTCGATCCGATTCTTGCACTCGGCAGCCGGATCGATCGGCTCTATGGCGCCGATGCCAGATCCGGGCGCACCGTGCTCGACGTGCGTTATGACGCGCTTGCCGGTGGGCGCTTCGGGGTGGCGGTGCAGCGCGCGGCCCTGTTCAACACGCTTCACGACGCCGTGGCCGCGGCTGGGCTGCCGGTCAAGACCGGCGTCACGCTGACCGATGTTCGCATGGCAGGCGGCAAGGCGGTGATGCTGGATGCGCAGGGGCATGAGGCTGGCGCCTATGATCTGGTGATCGATGCGAGCGGCGCGCGCTCGGCGCTCGCTGCCGGTTCGACCGCCGCGCCCAAGGTGCGCGAGCTTGCCTATGGCGCCCTCTGGGCGACGCTCGACAGCGACGGCCTCAATCATGATCCGCACGCTTTGGTGCAGCGCTACGACCGGGCGAAGGTGATGATCGGCATCCTGCCGGCGGGCCGCGCGCGGATGGGCGAGCGCGACCGGGTCGCCTTCTTCTGGAGCCTCAAGGTAGCGGACGCAGACGTGATACGGCAGGCCGGGCTCGATCGCTGGAAGGCGCGCATTCTCGACTACTGGCCGGATTGCGCGCCGGTGCTGGATCAGATCGGTGACTGGGAGCAACTGACGCTGGCCCGCTATGCGCACCGCACGATGCGCCCGCCGGTCTGCGGCCGCATCGCCTTTGTCGGCGACAGCGCCCATTCGACGAGCCCGCAGCTCGGGCAGGGGGCGAACTTGGCGCTGCTCGATGTCGCAGCACTTGCGCATGCGCTGGAGACGGCTGACGATCTCGATGCCGCGCTTGCCGCCTATGCCGCGGCACGCCGCAACCACGTCGCGCTGTTCCAGCTGCTGTCGCTTCTCTTCACGCCCTTCTACCAGTCGGACTCGACGGCTCTCGCCTGGCTGCGCGACCGGCTCGTGGCCACGGTCGCGCACACCCCGCC
>NZ_JTLA01000248.1:0-336 GCF_000799055.1 Ensifer sp. ZNC0028 | reverse complement strand
TCGGCATCAACGGCCACATGATCGTCCAGCCGATCGATGGCCCGCTCGACAATTACGCTGACCTCGCGACCAAGTTCTCGGGCGTCAAGGGCGTCACCATGGCGATCCCGATGGTCGAGGGGCAGGTTCTGGCGCAAGGTGTGGGCGACAGCTCGACCGGCGCCCTGGTGCGTGGCATCCGTGCTGACGACCTGAGCAAGATGAAGTCGGTTTCCGACCACATCCAGTCCGGCGATCTCGTCGGCTTTGCCTCCGGCACAGGTGTCGCGATCGGCTCGCGCATGGCCGAGCAGCTCGGCATTCAGGTCGGCGGAACGATCACGCTGACCTCGCCCA
>NZ_JTLA01000024.1:0-4097 GCF_000799055.1 Ensifer sp. ZNC0028 | reverse complement strand
GACGGCAGGCGGACCGTCGAATCGGCCGCCTGCCCGTTCCGGTTTTGATGCCGGGACAGGGAACGATGGGGCGTCCTTGCGGGTTTCGTTTGAACGTTCATCGTCCCAGAGGCGGCGAACCACGGGCCTTCGCGTCGCTATCAGGTAAGCGGACGCCACATTTCGCTGCCACAGTTTAAGTGCCGGGACCCAAAGAGGTCACCCAAGTGTGCGCCGTCATCGACCCGTTCGATGCCGAGACGCGGCCGGCTTTAAAAAAACTTCCGGCCAAGAAGGGGAAACAAATGGCCTCCATCTGCAGTGTCTTGCCAGCGTTGCTTTGCAAGTTCCCTGCCATTGACGAAAGCACGATCCGGCTCGCCCGCAAGGCTGTCGACGACAGCTTCAAGGGCTTCGTGCGATCCTATGGCAACGCCATCGACACGGTGGTCCAGCCGCTTCAATGGTTCCTGAACTACCTAGAAAGCCTGTTTGTCGGTTCGCCCTGGATCGTGATCCTGGCCGTGATGATTGCGATCGTCTATTTCGGCAGCCGCAACATCAACGTCACCATCGGCACGGCGCTGTCGATGATCGCCATCGGCCTCGTCGGGCTTTGGAACGACACCATGGTCACGCTCGCCATGGTCACCGTCTGCACGCTGATCTCCATCCTCATCGGCATTCCGATCGGCATCCTGATGGCGCGCTCGGACCGGGTCCAGGCCTTCGTCAATCCGATCCTCGATGTCATGCAGACGATGCCCAGCTTCGTCTACCTGATCCCGGTCGTCATGATCTTCGGCATCGGCAAGGTGCCGGGCCTCATCGCCGTCGTCATCTATGCGGTGCCGCCGATGATCAGGCTCACCAATCTCGGCATCCGCCTCGTCGACAAGGAAGTGCTGGAAGCGGCCGACGCCTTCGGCTCCTCGACCTGGCAGAAACTGAAGAACGTGCAGATGCCGCTGGCGTTGCCGACCATCATGGCCGGCATCAACCAGACGATCATGATGTCGCTGGCGATGGTCGTCGTCGCATCGATGATCGGCGTTGGCGGCCTTGGCAAGAACGTGCTGCAGGCGATCGCCAACCAGTTCTTCACCGTCGGCTTCCTCAACGGCTTTGCCCTTGTCGGTATCGCCATCATTTTCGACCGTACCAGCCAGGCCTTCGGCAAGCGGCTGCAAAAGCACTCGGAGGTTATCCATGGCTAGTCACGCGATCGAGGTGAAGAACCTCTACAAGATCTTTGGGCCCCGCGGCGTCGACTTCGTCGATGCCGTCAAGAAGGGCATGGGCAAGGCCGAGCTCAACGAGCAGCACGGCCACGTGCTCGGCTTGCAGGACATCAACATCTCCATGCCCGCCGGCAGCGTCATGGTGGTCATGGGTCTCTCGGGCTCCGGCAAGTCGACGCTGATCCGCCACATCAACCGGCTGATCGACCCGACCGCCGGCGAGGTGCTCTATGACGGCGTCGACGTCTGCAAGATGAACGACAACGACCTGCGCGAATTCCGCCGCCACAAGACGGCGATGGTGTTCCAGAAATTCGCGCTGCTGCCACACCGCACCGTGCTCGACAACACGGTCTACGGCCTCGAAATCCAGGGTGTGGATCGCAAGGAGAGCGAGAAGCGCGCCCGCGGCTGGATCGAGCGTGTCGGTCTCAAGGGCTTCGAGAACCATTATCCGAACCAGCTTTCGGGCGGCATGCAGCAGCGCGTCGGTCTCGCCCGCGCACTCACCAACGATGCCGACATCCTCTTGATGGACGAAGCCTATTCGGCGCTCGATCCGCTGATCCGCGTCGACATGCAGACGGTGCTGCTCGACCTGCAGAAGGAACTGAAGAAGACCGTCGTCTTCATCACCCACGACCTCGACGAGGCGCTGCGCCTCGGCGACAAGATCGCGATCCTGCGTGATGGCCGCGTGGTGCAGCAGGGTACTGGCCAGGAAATCGTGCTGTCGCCGGCCGACGACTACATCACCGCCTTCGTCAAGGAAGTGAACCGCGGCCGGGTGATCAATGTCGAGACGATCATGCGGCCGATCTCGGGCAATGCCGAAGGCGTGCCGCTTGTAACCGGCACGGTGCTGGAATCGGCAGCCCGCACCATGACGGCCGCCCGCGTTGGCGTTGCCCATGTGGTCGATGAAAACGGCCGCCCGATCGGCGCCCTCGACCTTTCGACGGTCATCGCCGCGATGGTGACGCCGGTCAGCCACGAGGATCGCGCGGCGGCGTGAGACTTGGCCGAATTTAGAGACCAGCGCTTGCCCCTCATCCGCCTGCCGGCACCTTCTCCCCGTTTTGACGGGGAGAAGGCATTTGCGGAGAGGCCGCGTTCCCTCCCCAACGTTTCAATCTCTGGCGGGCTGCACGATGGTCGGTACCCGACGACCATCGTGTGTTTTTCCGAATGCATCATCGCCGCCTCTGGCGGCGGCCAAGCAACGGACGGCATGCCGCAGCCCTCGTCCCCTCGCCCCGCCTGCGGGGAGAGGGTTGGTCCTCGGGTTAAACCCGAGGAGAGGGGCAAATTTCAGACAGTGATCTGAAAGATCAGTTCGTCGTGGTCGTCGCTGCCGCCGCGGCCGCGGGCTCGGCGATGCTGGCAGCGCTTGCGTCTTCCTTCGGCGGCAGGAACTTGTCGAGCAGCGCGATCATGTCGTCGTCGCGCGACTGCGCCGTCTTGCCGCCCATGACGACGGCGACGAGGCGGGTGTCGCCGCGCTTGGCGGAGGTCACGAGATTGTAGCCGGAAGCGTCGGTGTAGCCGGTCTTGATGCCGTCAACGCCCTCGTAGCGCTTCATCACGCCGTTGTGGCCGCGCAGCTTCATGCCGCGAAACTCGATCGTCTTGTTGGAGAAGAGCTGGAATTCCTGCGGGAAGTCGCGCATGAGCGCAAGGCCGAGCGTCGCCATGTCGCGCGCCGTGGTCACCTGCGCCGGATCCGGAAGGCCGTTGGCATTCTTGAACACCGTGCTGGTCATGCCAAGCGTCCGGGCCTTGCTCGTCATCATCTGGCCGAAGGCCGCTTCCGTTCCGGCCAGTTGCTCGCCGATGACGACGGCAGCATCGTTGGCCGAAAGCACGACCATGCCCATGACGGCTTCACGCACCGTAATCTGGCGTCCGGCGCCGACAGCGAGCTTGAACGGCTCCAGGCTGTTTGCGCGCTCGGAAACCGTCAGCTTCTGGTCCCATTGCAGGGTGCCGTTGCGCAGCGCTTCGAACGCGAGATAGATCGTCATCATCTTCGTCAGCGAGGCCGGGAAGTTCAGCTCGTCGGCATTGTCGGCCTCGAGGATCGAGCCGGTGTCGGCGTTGACAACAAAATGGGCCTGCCCGGCGGCGGCAAAAGATGCGCTGCCAAGCAGCAGGCTCACGGAGACCGCGGCGGACGCGACCATACGGATAAGGGACTGCATATCGTGTTTTCTCGTTTCGACGCTATCGAACGACCTCGGGACGAAAATCGTGATCGAATTATGGAAGACGGACCGCGAAATACGGCAAGGGCCGCGTTTTCCACACGGCCGACATACCCTAGCCTTTTAAGGGCCCGGCGACCGGGCGGCAAGCACCTGCGGCAATCGGCGCGCAAATAACAGGGCCAGCGACGCCGCGACGACCCATCCCGGCCGGGCGGCCCGCCCGCCGTTTCACCGAGGTTTAACCTGATTGCGCTAAGGTGCGGATCTCCCAAGGCCGGCCCTGTCCGAACGGCAGGACGGCCCGGGGCCATGATCCACGATGCCGAACCGCGTCCCAGTCATTCGTTTTTAAGCCGCCATGCACCCGAACACCGCCACGGCAGATACCTCCACCGCGCGCCAGCGCGTGCCGGAGGCATTCGATGCCGGGCTGGCGGAACTCGTCAACGGCCTTGCCGCGCTGCTCTCGGGCCTTGGGCTGTTCCTCATCGTCTTCACCCTGATCCCGTTTCAGGGCGCGGTGACGACGGACCCCAACGCGGCGAACGAAGGCAACATCATCAACCAGGTCGGCTACCTGGTGCTCGGTGCCGTCTATCTCTTTGCCATGCTCCTGACCGTCGATCGGCGGGTGCTCGCCCGCCTCGTCTCTCCGGCCTGGATCGCGATC
>NZ_JTLA01000247.1:0-204 GCF_000799055.1 Ensifer sp. ZNC0028 | reverse complement strand
ACGGCGTGCGGCTGTCGAAGGCCAAGCGCTTCCGTTATGCCAACAATGACATGGCGGCGCTGGAAGAGGAGCTGAAGAAGGCGGAGGGCAGCCGCTTCAAGCTGATCGCCACCGACGGCGTGTTCTCGATGGATGGCATCATCGCCAATCTCGGTGGTGTCTGCGATCTCGCCGACAAGTACGGCGCCATGGTCATGGTCGACG
>NZ_JTLA01000246.1:0-810 GCF_000799055.1 Ensifer sp. ZNC0028 | reverse complement strand
CTCCCCGCCTGCGGGGAGAGATGTCCGGCAGGACAGTGAGGGGCACGCGCTCACGGGGCGGAGGGAGCATCCGCTACCGCGCCTGCGGATTCCACGGGTTCCTCGTTTCAAGCGTAATAGGCGGCCTGATCCAGATCGGAGAGCAGATCAGGACCGATGGGTCGCCACCCGAGCACGGCGCGGGTATGGGCGCTGGATGCCGCCATGTTGCCGCCGGCCATGCCGGCAAACCAGCCGAAATGCGCGCGCGGGCGGGCTTCGACCGGCAGGCCGAGATTTCGGCCGATGATCTCGGCGATCTGTCGGAACGGGACCTTTTCGTCCGCCACGGCGTGGTAGACGCTCTCGCTCGTGCCGCTTTCGAGCGCAAGCCGATAGACGCGTGCTGCATCATCCCGGTAGACGCCCGACCAGCAATTGGCGCCGTCATCCAGATAGGCCGAGACGCCGGTCTGGCGCGCCAGGCGCACGAGGATAGGGATGAAACCGTAATCGCCGAGGCCGTGAACGGAAGGCGCGAGCCGGACCGTTGCCGTCCGGACGCCGCGCTCGGCAAGGGCACGGGCGGCGGCTTCGGATTTGCGCGGCACGGCGGCATTGGGGCGATCGGTTTCCCTCGCGCCGGGCGGCAGACCGGCAAGACCCGAGGTCACCAAAAGCGGCCGATCCGACCCGCCGAGAACCTCGCCCAGAAGCGCGATGACGCGCTGATCCTCGGCCGAACTTTCCAAAAAACTGGAAAAATCCTGGTCGAGCGGGCCGTGGACGAAGTCGTGCCGGAAGGCCGTGTGGATGACGGCATCGGCTTGG
>NZ_JTLA01000245.1:0-254 GCF_000799055.1 Ensifer sp. ZNC0028 | reverse complement strand
ACGCCCGACTTCATGACGTTGCGCTTTTCCATCGAGCAGACGCGGTTTTGCCGCGTGCGGGCGAGTTCGAAGGCAACGCCCGAGATGCGCTCGATCTCGTAGGTGTCGTAGACCTGGGTGTCGATGCCGCGCTTCTGGCCGTTGCCGAGATCGACGATCTCCTTCGGCTCGCCGAAATAGACGCCACCGGTGAGTTCACGCACGATCAGGATGTCGAGACCTTCGACCAGCTCGGGTTTGAGCGACGAAGCGGC
>NZ_JTLA01000244.1:0-4875 GCF_000799055.1 Ensifer sp. ZNC0028 | reverse complement strand
GCCGTCAGCGCCGCGCGCACCGGCCGCACCGGCCGCAAGGTGACGATCGATGTCGCCTCAGCCCCTGCCCCGGCAAAGCTGACCATCGAATGGCGCGAGCACGACGACCATGTCGTCATGACGGGACCGGCCGAATGGGAATGGTCCGGCACGCTGAACCCGACGACCGGCATCTGGCAGCGCGACGCGGCCGAAGCCGGCGGAGCCCGGGCGCTTTGAGCGGCGTCGAGGTCATAACCTTCGGCTGCCGCCTCAACACCTACGAATCCGAAGTGATGCGGGCGGAAGCCGAGAAGGCGGGGCTGAACAACGCCATTCTCGTCAACACCTGCGCCGTTACCGGCGAGGCCGTTCGACAGGCACGTCAGGCGATCCGCCGCGCCCGCCGCGACAATCCGCATGCCCGCATCATCGTCACCGGCTGCGCCGCCCAGACCGAGAAGCAAACCTTCGCCGAGATGGCAGAGGTCGACGCGGTGTTCGGCAACGAAGAGAAGCTGAAGAGCGCTTCCTATCGCGCGCTGCCCGATTTCGGCGTCTCGGCGGAAGAAAAGCTGCGGGTCAACGACATCATGAGCGTGCGCGCCACCGCGCCCCAGATGGTCAAGCACATCGACGGCCATGTGCGCGCCTTCATCCAGGTGCAGAACGGCTGTGACCACCGCTGCACCTTCTGCATCATCCCCTATGGCCGCGGCAATTCCCGCTCCGTGCCGATGGGCGCCGTGGTCGATCAGGCGCGCAGACTGGTCGAAACGGGCTATTGCGAGATTGTGCTGACCGGCGTCGACGCGACGAGCTACGGCACTGATCTTCCGGGCGCACCGACGCTCGGGATGCTCGCCAAGACGCTCCTGAAGCAGGTACCGGAAATTCGCCGCCTGCGCCTTTCCTCGATCGACGGCATCGAGGCCGACAAGCACCTCTTCGACCTGATCGCCGACGAAGCACGCTTCATGCCGCACCTGCACCTGTCGCTGCAGCATGGCGACGATTTGATCCTGAAGCGCATGAAGCGTCGCCATTCGAGCGCCGACGCTCGCGATTTTGCCGATCAGGTCCGCCGCCTGCGCCCGGAGATCAGCCTCGGCGCCGACATGATCGCCGGCTTCCCCACCGAAACCGAAGACATGTTCGAAAATGCCGCGAGGCTGGCCGAGGACTGCGGCATCGCGCATCTGCACGTCTTCCCCTACAGCCCGCGTCCCGGTACGCCGGCCGCACGCATGCCGCAGCTCGACCGGGGCCTCGTCAAGGATCGTGCCGCTAGGCTTCGCGCCGTCGGCGCGACACTCTATGCACACCATCTCGACGGCATGGTCGGCAGCGAGCAGACGATCCTGGTCGAGAACAACGGGCTTGCCCACACACAAAACTTCACGCTCGTCGACGCGGCTGGCCTGACGCCCCGTGCGCTTGTCCCGGTCTCGATCACCGGCCACAATGGCAAGCATCTGACGATGCAGGTAAAACAGATGGCTGCGGCCTGATTTATGCGGAATTCCTGAATGGCAATGGGTTTCATCAAGAGGATCTTCACCTTCGGCAAGGGCGCGGTGGAGGAAACGAAGCCGCCGGAAGGTGTGCCGGAGGAGACCATCGTCTCTGCGCCCGAAGCGGAACAGCCGTCTCCGCAGTCCACGGAAAGTCCCGAAGCGGCCGCCCCCGTCGTTCAGGCAGTGGTCGAAGAGAGCTCGGAAGCTGCTTTCGAACCGCTCGTCGAGATCGAGACCTTGCCACTTTCCGACAGCGATCCTGTGCTGGAAGCCGAGATCGAGACCGCCGGCGGCCCGGCTTCGGATGATGCCGAGGAACTGGCGCGTGACGATGCCGCCGCGGTCGAGGCTGAGGTAACGCCGGCCGAGACCGTGACCGCGATCCCCCCCTCTGTCCTTACGGAACATCTCCTTCACAAGGAGGCAGAGCCGACGGAGGCCGAGGCTGCGGCAGAAGAAGCGGTAGCAGCCACCGAGACTGCGGAACCAGTTTCCAGCGAAAGCCCGGCGACCGAGGAAGACACGCTCGCAGCCGCTCACGCGGAGACCATCGAAAACACCGCGGACACGTTGCCAGCCGACGCCAACGATGTCGAAGTGGAAGCAACGACCGAAACGCGCGCTTCCGAGCTCGAGAGCGAGCCCAGCGCAATCTCCCCCCCAGTGGAGGAGATGCCCGGCAGGGCAGAGGGGGATGAAGCCGCAGCCGCAGCGCTCCGCGAGAGCGTCGAGACCGCGGAGGCCGACACGACAGGAGCTGTCGAAACCCCATCGACCGAGCCAGCCGAGGCCGAGCCCACTGCCGCCCCCGCTCTCCCCAAAGGCTTCTCCGCCAGCGAGCGCAAGCCCAAGGAAGAACCCGTCGCCGCGCCGAAGGAAAAGCTCAGCTGGTACCAGCGCCTGCGCCGCGGCCTTGCGCGCACCTCGTCGCAACTGACCGGCCAGATCGCCAGCCTGTTCACCAAGCGCAAGCTCGACGAAGCGACGTTGCAGGACCTCGAAGACCTGCTGATCCAGGCCGACCTCGGCGTCGAAACCGCGATGCGCATCACCGACACGCTCGCGTCGGAACGCTACGGCAAGGACGTGTCGGGCGAAGACGTCTCGCGCATCATGGCCGGCGAGATCACCAAGGTGCTATCGCCCGTCGCCAAGCCGCTGGAACTCGACCTCAGCCACAAGCCGCATGTGATCCTCGTTGTCGGCGTCAACGGCACCGGCAAGACGACGACGATCGGCAAGCTTGCCGCCAAGCTTTCGGGCGCAGGCCTCAAGGTGATGCTCGCCGCCGGCGACACCTTCCGCGCCGCCGCGATCGAGCAGCTGAAGATCTGGGCCGAGCGCACCAACTCCGAGATCGTCTCCTCCAAGCTCGGCGCCGATGCGGCAGGCCTTGCCTATGAGGCCTTCCAGCAGGCGCGCGAGAAGAAGTCCGACGTGCTGATCATCGATACGGCCGGCCGCCTGCAGAACAAGGCCGAGCTGATGGCCGAACTCGAAAAGATCGTGCGCGTGCTCGGCAAGCTCGATCCGGATGCGCCGCACACCGTGCTGCAGACGCTGGACGCCACCACCGGCCAGAACGCGCTGCAGCAGGTCGAGATCTTCCGCAACGTCGCGGGCGTCAGTGGACTGATCATGACCAAGCTGGACGGCACAGCGCGCGGCGGCATCCTCGTCGCCATCTCCGCCAAGCACAAGCTGCCGGTCTATTTCATCGGTGTCGGCGAAGGCATCGACGATCTCGAACCCTTCGAAGCCAAGGATTTTGCCGAGGCGATCGCCGGCGTTGCCGCCTGACGGGGCGATCGGGCCCGTGCGTAGTTGCGCCGGCCCGTTGCCTTGATATGGTTTTGCCGCAAAGCTGGTGTTATGAGCAGCAGGTACATGCAGAAACAGGACCCCCAGATGTCGTCGATCGAGGCTTCCAAGCCGCAGAAGGAAGTCAGCCCCTTGCTCAAGATGGTGCTGGAGCTTGGGCCGCTGATGGTCTTCTTCTTTGCCAACTCGCGCGGCGAATGGCTGGCCGGGCATTTTCCGGCGCTCGCCGAGCTCGGTGGTCCGATCTTCATCGCCACCGGCCTCTTCATGGCTGCGACCGCGATCGCGCTTGCCGTGTCCTGGGTGCTGACCCGCACCCTGCCGATGATGCCGCTGATTTCGGGCATCGTCGTCTTCGTCTTCGGCGCGCTGACGCTCTGGCTGCAGAACGACACCTTCATCAAGATGAAACCGACGATCGTCAACACGCTGTTCGGCGCGATCCTGCTCGGCGGCCTGCTGTTCGGCAAGTCGCTGCTCGGCTACGTCTTCCACTCCGCCTTCAAGCTCGACGAGGCCGGCTGGCGCAAGCTGACGCTGCGCTGGGGCGTGTTCTTCCTGTTCCTGGCGGTGCTCAACGAAGTGGTCTGGCGCTCATTCTCGACCGATTTCTGGGTCGCCTTCAAGGTCTGGGGTACGATGCCGATCACCATTCTGTTCACGCTCGCCCAGATGCCGCTGATCATGAAGCACTCGCTTGACCAGGAGAACGCCGAGTGAGCACGATGCTCGAGGAGAATGACAGCCGCAACCGGCACGCACTCCTCTGGCTCGCCGCCTGTCTTGCTGTTCTCGTCATCCAGATCGTCACCCAGCATCTGATGGGTCGTCTCTGGATCTGCGAATGCGGCTACGTCAAACTGTTCGAGCCGGTCGCCAAATCCAGCGGCAACTCGCAGCACATCGCCGACTGGTACACGCCGTCGCACATCATCCACGGCTTCCTGTTTTACGGCCTCGGCCATCTGCTCCTGCGCGGCAAGCCGCTGACGGCAAAACTCTTCCTTGGGACAGTGATCGAATCCGCCTGGGAGATCGCCGAAAACACGCCGATGGTGATCAACCGCTACCGCTCGGCAACGATCTCGCTCGACTATTTCGGCGACAGCATCCTGAATTCGACGATGGATACGCTGGCCATGGCCGCTGGCTTCCTGTTTGCCGCCCGCATGCCGGTCTGGCTGACCGTGACGGTCGCCATCGTCTTCGAGCTCTTCACCGGCTGGCTGATCCGCGACAACCTCACGCTCAACGTGCTGATGCTCGTCTGGCAGCTGGATGCGGTCCGGGATTGGCAGGCAGGGATCTAGCGGACCTTCGGCATTTGCTTCGGCGCCTTATCCGCGCGGTGAGGGCTTGCCCTCATCCGGCTGCCGCCACCTTCTCCCCGCTCGCGGGGAGAAGGGAGTTGTGCCAACCCGACTGCGCTACATTCCCACGCCCTCAAGGGCGAGATCAGTCACGCCCACGACATGCAATCCCGATGATTTGGACGGTCGATCGCCACACGTCTCCTTCTCCCCGCGAGCGGGGAGAAGGTGGCCGGCAGGCCGGATGA
>NZ_JTLA01000243.1:0-249 GCF_000799055.1 Ensifer sp. ZNC0028 | reverse complement strand
GCACCAGCCGGATCGCCAAGGCCGGTTTGATCTCGGCGGTGCCGCCCTTGATGGTCAAGACCGACAAGAACCCCGGTGGCCTGCCGAAGGAGGTCTTCGACGGCCTGCAGGCGGCGAGCCTCCAGGATCGCTCGAAGCTCTACCGCGATATCGCGTCCGGTCCGTTCTTCGGCTTCAACCGGCCGGGTGCGGTTGCCTCGCAAGGCATGATCGACAGTTTCTGGCTGCAGGGCATGATGGCCGGCCACA
>NZ_JTLA01000242.1:0-579 GCF_000799055.1 Ensifer sp. ZNC0028 | reverse complement strand
GCGAGTTCGTCTGCCTGCCGGAATATAACGTCGTGCCGATCCCCGAAGACGTGCCCGATGAAGTGGCGGCGATCTTCGATCCGTTCGGCAATGCGGTGCACACGGCGCTTTCCTTCGATCTCGTCGGCGAGGACGTGCTGGTCACCGGCGCCGGCCCGATCGGCATCATGGGGGCGCTGGTCGCCAAGCGCTCGGGCGCGCGCAAGGTTGTCATCACCGACATCAACCCGACGCGCCTCGCACTCGCCAAAAGCGTCGGCATCGATCATGTCGTCGATGCGTCGAAGGAGAACCTTGCCGACGTGATGAAGGCGATCGGCATGACCGAAGGTTTTGACGTCGGGCTGGAAATGTCGGGGGCAGCGCCTGCCTTCCGCGACATGATCGACAAGATGAACAATGGCGGCAAGATCGCCATCCTCGGCATTGCACCCGCCGGCTTCGAGATCGACTGGAACAAGGTGATCTTCAAGATGCTCAACCTCAAGGGCATCTACGGCCGTGAGATGTTCGAGACCTGGTACAAGATGATTGCCTTCGTGCAGGGCGGCCTCGACCTTGCCCCGGTCATCACCCACC
>NZ_JTLA01000023.1:0-11333 GCF_000799055.1 Ensifer sp. ZNC0028 | reverse complement strand
TAACCTGAAGGCCGCAGGTTCAAATCCTGCCCCCGCAACCAAATCATAAAGCCCGCTCGGAGAAATCCGGCGGGCTTTTGTGCGTTCTAAGGCACGGAAAACCAAGATGGGCAAAGGCCGAAATGCGCCAGAGCAGGCAAGGGCCAAAGAACCGAGCACCCCGCTAAGCCTGAGGGGGAGGGCACCCCAACGCGGTGGGAGAGCGGTCCTTCAACTCTCAACGACTGGAGGGAGCTTCGTTGACGGCAGGCCCGATCGAGCCGCGCAAGTAGCGGGTCGCGCTCGATATGCGCTTGATACTTGCTTGAGCGAAAAACAGGCCTGGCGGGTCGGGCCAGCTCGCGGGCTCGTGGCCTGACGCCGCCCGATCGGGCGGCGCTGTCGTTCATGCCGGTGATCCCGGTCAATCGTCGACGACGGACCACTTGTCGTCGGGATCGAAGCGGTCGATGAAGGGCACGATCGCTTCCGTGCTCGGCCCGAGGTCGCGCTCGTAGACGATGCCCTGCTGGTTGACGACGAAAGTCTTCACCCCCGTCTCCGCATAGGTGACCGGCCAGGCGATCAGCGCAAAGCCGCCTATCATGTTGCCGTTGATCACATAGTCGTAGCGGCCGCCGGCGATGTTGTCGCCCTGCGAAGTCAGGATGCGGAAGCGGTAGCCGAAATAGCCTTCGCCGGCTTTTGCCTTTTCCAGGGCCGCCTCGTTGATCGAATCTCCGACGGGGCTTTCACCGTCGCCCTGATCGGCAGGCCAATAGAGCCCGTCGGTCTGGCCGGGCGTGCTGATCAGCTTCTGGGCATATTCGAGGACGCCATCGGAATCGCGATCCTCGGATGCGTATTCCTTCTGGGCATCGACATAGGCTTCGACGGTGTCGATCGCCTGCAGTTCGTTCTCGCCGACGTGGCGGTTGACGATTTCTTCCAGGCCGACATAGGTATCGAAGGCCCATTTGCCGTCTTCGCCCTTGGTGAGCGGGAACGGCAGCGGCCAGAGCCGGTCGCCGATCTGAAGGATCTTGCGGCCCTCCAGATCCCGAACGACGACATTACGGGCCGCGCCTTCGCGAATGAGGGCAAAGGTGTCCTTGACGCCCTCGCTGTCTTTCAGCTTCTCGGCATTCAGCCCCAGCAGTTTCGCCAGGCCATCGAAGTCATTTGCGGCCAGTTTCGCCTTGAATTCCGCGACGGCTTTGTCCGGATCGTCGAAGGCCGGCGGGTCTTCCGCGGCGGCATAGGCATCCAGCCCACCCACCATCTGGTCCGCCGGCGGCTGATCAGCCGCCGGTCGATCCCCTGCAGGCTGATCGCCTGCAGCTTGATCGCCTGCGGGTTTGTCGGCCGGCGGCTTGTCCTGCGAATAGGCGGAGCCGATCGGGGTTGCTGCCAGAACCAGCGCCATCGCTGATCCCAGGAGAAGGGAATTGAAGAGCTTTGTCATGGTCGTTCTCCTGTGATCCGGTCAACGCCTGCGGCCGCCGCCGCCCCGTCCGCCGCCACCGCGGTGCATTTGCGGCCTGCCGCCGCCGCGGCTCATCTGCGGGCGCCCACCGCCACGCTGGCCACCGCCCAAGCTCTGGCCGCCGCGCCGTGACGAGGCCACCTCGCGCCGTCCGGAATTGACGTTGCCAAGACCCGACGGCCTTTGCCGGTTCTGCGCCTTGGCGGCCATCTTCTTCTTTCCGGAGGGACGGTTGACCTGCGAGGGCTTGTTGCCACCGGCACGGTTGATGTTCTGCCGCCCATCGCCGGGCCGCGCCTTGGCGATCGCCTGACCGCCACCGCCGCCGCCTGGGCGTGCGGCAGGTCTTTGCTGCGCCTTCAGGCCGTCGAGCGTGCTCTTGCGCACATCCCTGATCTGGCCGGCGCCGCCGCCGCCGGGCCGCGCGTTCGGCCGGTCGCGATTGATCTCGGCGGCGCGGTTGCGCAGGTTGTTGTTGCCGTTCGCCTTGATGTTGTTCTTGATGCTGTTTCGGTCGAAATGCTGAAGCTGGTCGCGATTGAAGTTGATCTTGCTGCGATCGACGTTCTTCCAGTCGACGTCGTTCCACTTCACCTTGCCGTTGATGTTGTTGAAGCAGTTGTTGCAGTCGATGTCCATGTCGCCGCCGTTCCAGCGGCCGCCCCAGACACCCCAATCATCCCAGTCGACGATCGCGGCGAAGGCCGCACCCGTCACCGCGCCGGCGAAGAAAGCCGCACCCGGATACCAGTAGGCGGGATAGGGCTCGTCATAGTAGCCGATCGGCGCCGGCGCATAGTTCGGCTCGTAGAGCATCTCCGGCGGATATTGTGGCACGTAGATCGTTTCCGGGTTGGCCGCCTGGATGACGACGTTGTCGCCCTCCTGCACCACTTTCACCTTGTCGTCGGACTTGATGATATTCTTGGCGACCGCCTCGTCACGCAATTGCTGGATGGCGATCAGCACGTCCTTCTGCTGGTTGGCGATGGCGTCGCCGAAGGACTGTGTCCATTCGAGATCTTCGCTCATCATCTTGACGATCTGCGGATAGTTCAGCAGCGAAATGACGCTGCCGTCCCAGTCCTCCTTCGGCTTCATGTCGGGCTTCTTCTGACGGGCCTCAAGGAAGCGTTCGGCCTCGACGATCTGCAGCGGATAGAGTGCCGCTGCAGAAATGAGTGCAACCAATTCGTCCGGATAAAGCGCGATGCGCGCCACCAGAACCTCGAGCTCGTCATCGCTGAGCGGCTCGGGTGCTGTCTGTTGTTCCTGGGCAGTCGGCGCGGCCGCCGTCTGCTGGGCGAGAACCGCTGTGACGGGTGTTGTTATCAAAAACGCTATTGCGCTGCCGAGCGCGATGATCGTCTTTTTGATCATCTATCCAGCCTCCCTCGTGTATTGGGCGGTGGCGCGGGCGCTTGAACTGGCGCGCGGGACAGCCCCCTGTCGACGCTTCTTGTCTTGCAATTTCAAGCTGATCGGGCCGCGATTGCTGACCACGGTCGTTATCAGTCACTGGAATCTCTAGAGGAGGCCGGCGGATCGGGAAGCCCGGCAGGCGTATTCTACTGTATGTTACTGCCCCACGGTTGCCGTGAGCGTGCCATCCACGTGACGGTAGAACCCTTGCAGTGCGCCGGGGAGCACAAGGCTGCGGGCGTCGGCGGTTTCGCGTGGAGGGGATGGGGCTAGCATGGACGAGGATCCTTCCCGATCGAATGTGATCCGCAACGGAACGAACGGGTCGCCTTCCATCGAGGCGAAGATCACGGACATTGCGAGAATCGGCATCGTCGGGCTTCTGGCCTATTGGTCCCTGACGCTGATCGCGCCCTTCGCGATCATTCTGATATGGGCGGCAATCCTCGCTGTGGCGCTCTTTCCAGCCTATGCCCGACTTGGGCGCCTGCTCGGTTCGCGGCGCCTTTCCTCTTTCCTAATCACGCTGATATGCCTCGCCGTCATCGTTGCGCCACTGACTGCGATCGCCGTCAGTTTTGCCGAGGGACTGCAGGCGCTGCTCGCCCGGCTTGCCGACGGTTCGCTGATCGTACCGGTCCCGCCGGAATACATTCGCACGTGGCCTGTCGTCGGCGAGCGCATTCATGCGGCCTGGAGCATGGCGTCGGGCAATATCGAAGCACTGCTGAGCAAGATCGAACCGGCGCTGATGCAGGCCGGGACCAAGGTTCTCGGCAAGGTCGCGAGCGTCGGCGCCGAGGTCTTGAGTTTCGTGGTCTCGGTGTTGATCGCAGGTTTCCTTTTCGGTTCGGCGGAGCGGCTAGCGGAAATGGCGCAGCGCTTTGCCGGCAGGATCGGCGGCCAGCGCGGCATCGGTTTCCTCAAGCTTTCGACCGCGACGATCCGTAACGTGGCGCGCGGCGTCATCGGCGTCGCGCTGCTACAGGCCTTTCTGTGCGGGCTGGTGCTCAGCCTGTTCGACGTGCCGGCGCCCGGCGCAATCGCCTTCGTCGTGCTCGTGCTCTGCATCATCCAGATCGGCCCGGCGCTGGTGCTGCTGCCCGTCATGATCTGGGCCTGGTTCACAATGGATTTCGGTCCGGCGCTGTTGCTGACGATCCTGTTGATCCCGCTCTTCGTCATCGACAACGTGATGAAGCCGATCCTGGTGGCACGTGGGCTGTCGACGCCGACGCTGGTGATCCTGATTGGGGTGCTTGGCGGCACGCTGTCCTATGGCTTGATCGGTCTCTTCCTCGGGCCGATCGTGCTGAGTGTCGCGCATGACCTGCTGATGGTTTGGGCGCGCTCGGATGCAGCGCCGGAGAAGGCGGCTGATCCCGCCGTCCGCGACGGCGAGCTTGAACCCGGCAATATCTGATCAGCGTATCGCGCTCGCGGTACCTGCCTGCTGATACTCCGCCTCGGGCACGGAAACGCCGGCGGCGCGAAGGCCGTCGAACAGGCGGTGCTGATCCTCAGGCCGGTGCAATTGAGCGGCAATCGTCTGCCTGAGGTCACCGAGGAAAGCCGGTGCGTTGGCCTCGAACCACTTTCGCTCCTCCTGCGCGTGGTCGGTCTTGCCGAGCCTGCCGAGAACCGCAAGCAGGAGCACCCGGTCGGCAGGGCTGCCGTGCGGACTGGCAAGGCGCGCCCAGCGCTCGGCGGCGACATAGTCGCCCGCGAAGTAGGCGCAGCTTGCCAGCGCCCCCTCGAAAGCGCCTGTCTGGCCGAGATTGCGTTCCGTCGCGTCCGACAGGAGTTTGCAGCCCGCATCCCACTGTCCCGACTGCGCGAGCCGGAGGCCGTATGCGCCGGCAAGCTCGCTGTCGTTGGGGTTGATGGCAAGCGCACGGGCGCCGACGGCGAGGGCGGCATCGACCTCGCCGCGAGCGAAGAGGACGAGCATCTGCGCTTCGAGGGCGCGAACGTCGAAGGGGGCGAGATTGACGGCGCGCGCCGCCGCTTCGCCAGCCTGTTCCAGCAATCCTGGCGAGGCCGAGGGGTCGGCGCGATCGCGCAGGGCATCGACATAGTTCATCGACAGAAGCGCCCAGGCGGTCGCATAGGTCGGGAATTGCCGGGTCGCGCGCCGCAGGCAGTCTTCGGCGGAGCGACGGGATTGCGGATCGACGTCGCCGCGATGATCGTAGTAGGTGAGGCTGCAGGCATAGGCCTGCCAACCTTCGGGAACCGAGTGCCTGAGTTCGGCCACGCTTGCCTGAAAGACGGCGCCATAGGGCTCTGCCACCGCGCTCGATACCGCCGCCGCGGTCCTTGCCTGCTGATCGATGACGTCGCCGGACTGCAGTCGTTCGTCGTAGGTGTTTGCCCAGACGATCGCCCCGTCGGATCGCTGGACAAGCTTCACGACCAGCCGCAACCGTTCGCCCTCGAGCCTTACGCGTCCCTCGAGCGCATAGGTGTGGTCGTCCGGCGTCTGCAGTCGGTCGTTGCCGGTAACCGGCACGATCTCCTTGAACTTGGCAAGGTTGCTGACGACTTCGTCCGTCAGCCCCTGCGCCATCATCGCCGATTGCCGGGTTCCCGAGAGATCCTCGAAAGGCGTGACGATCACCTTCGGGATATTGGGCCGATTGGTCGTGGTGCTTTCGTCACCGGAAAAAAATAGCAAGCCGGCCGACAGGCCGGCGACCCCACACACAAGCGCTGCAGCGCCAAGCAGGACGCGGCGGCGCCGAGGCCAGCCGACCGGCACTGCTTGGGACGGTGGCGTTCCGCTTTCCATAAGGGGCGCCGGCTGTTTTTCGGCACGCCTTTCGAAGGTCGGCACATAGGCGCCCTTCGGCATGCGGATCACGATCGGGTCGCTGCGTCCGGCGACGAGGTAATAGCGTTCGAGCGCCCGTCGAATGCGGCCCGCCTCGATCCGAACGGCGGGATCGGTCTGCGGGTCGAAAGAGGAATCCCGGCCGAAAACCTCGGTGGCAATGGAATAGGCCTTGATGCGGTCGCCACGACCGGCGATCGTTTCCTCGATGACATAGGCCAGGAATTTACGGTCGCGATCCGGAGCATCGAATTCGGCGCTCAGGCGAATGCGCTCAAGCTGTGCCAGGACTTCCGCGCGGCTGGGCGGAGATATGGTCGGTTCGACGCCGACGTCCTGCTGGTCCCCGATGGCCATCACGCGCCTCCATGGGCACAATGTGAGATTGTATCCGGCGGCAGTGTATTCTCCCGTATCCTACGCTCCGGTTCGGTCGGAGCGCAACATTTATTCGCGCACCGCGCTTCACGTTCCCTGCCGAGGCTGCGCGGGCGATGCCGAGGGAGCAGGGCGCGGCTACGCCATTCCTCGCCGAGGTCATGACCGGCGCTGGACGGGAACGGCGCCGGCCCGCCGATGCCGGCTTGCCGTACGTTGAGCGCCGATCGTGGCAAATGAAGTCGAAGAGGCTTCTAGGTTCGGACGCCGTTTCGAAGCGGGATGCGTGCTTTGTCGGTGGGCGTGCGGAACATTTCCGCAGGCGCTGGGCGTCCGACGTGGAAACCCTGCACGTGGTCGATCCGGAAGCGGCGCATCAGGGCCAGTTGCTCGTCGGTCTCCACGCCCTCGATCAGGATCTTGTGGCCGCGGTTGCGCACGAGCCCGATGATGTCCTGCAGCATCGCGCGGCCCTTCGGGGTGGCGCAATCGTGCAGGAACGACCGGTCAACCTTCACCGTGTCGAAATCGATCAGGCGCAGCCAGGAGAGGCCGGCGAAACCGGTCCCGAAATCGTCCAGCCAGATGCGGATGCCGAGCGTTTCCAAGTCGCTGATGCAGCGCAGGATGCCCGAATGCATCTCCATCTCGAGCCCTTCAGTGATCTCGAAGGCGAGGCGGCTGCCGGCAACCCCGGTCTCGCCGAGGATCGCTGCGACCGAGGTCGCAAAGCCCGGCGTCTTCAGCTGGATCGGCGAAACGTTGACGCTGACGAGCGGGATGTGGTTGTCGACCAGAAGCTCGCGGCAGACGGTCTTTATCGCCCAGCGGCCGAGATCGAGAATGGCGCCGGTCCGTTCGGCAACCGGGATGAAGAGGCTCGGCGGCACCGACGTGCCGTCCAGCATCGTCAGGCGCATCAGGGCCTCGACCGCATCGACCTCGCCGGTCGTCACGTTCGTGATCGGCTGGTAGACGAGGGATACCAGGTTCTGGTCGACGGCGATCTTCAGCAGCGCTGCGATGTTCTCGCTCTCGTCGCTGCTCTGCGGATCGTTCGGGTCGAACAGCTTCGAGCAGTTTCGCCCACTTGCCTTTGCAGCGTAAAGCGCGCGGTCGGCCTCGTGGATGATCTTTTCGAGCTTGGCTCCGGTGTGGTTGCGGGTGAAGGCGGCGCCAACGCTGACGGTGACGATGGACACGCCGTCGCGGCGCTGCTCGTGGATCAGCCCCATGTTCTCAACCGTGCGGCAGATGACCTCCGCAAGCTCGGCCGCCTCCTCGCGCGTATCCAGGCGGGCAAGGACGATGAACTCCTCGCCGCCGTAGCGGCCGATCGAGCCGTGATAGTCCCTGATCGCCTCGCCGAGCGCATTGGCCACGAGAATGAGGCAGCGGTCGCCCTCCTGGTGGCCGTAGCAGTCGTTGTATTTCTTGAAGAAATCGACATCGATCAGCATGGCGGTGAAGTTCTTGCCGAGTTTCTGCCAATCGTTCCAGTAGTCGCGCAGCTGCTGGTCGATGGCGCGGCGGTTGTCGAGACCGGTCAGCGGATCGGTGTTGGACAGCCGCAGAAGCGCCATGCCGCGCTCGGAAGCTTCGTTCTGCTGGATCTTCGCCTCGAAGGCGTTGAGGAAAACCTTGTAACGCTCGCGGTTGAGCTTCCAGTTCACATAGGAGGTGAAGACGAAGCAGGAGACGTAGAACGTCCCGAAGGCGATCAGGTAGGCCGGATCGTGTTCGGAGAAGAACGACAGCGCGATGAAAAACGTCACCAATACGATGCTGGAGGCGACCACCGAGAGGCGGAACCTTAGGCTGAAGAAGAGATTGGCGCCCATCATGAAGATGGCGCCGAAGATCATGTAGTAGGACATGCTGTTCGTATCGGCCGTCATCATCGCCGGGACGAGCCAGCCGATGTAGCCGAAGACGAGGGCGGCGGCGCAGGTGGCGTCGAGCCACTTGGTCTGGGCCTTCAGTCGAAACAGGATCTCGAAGGTCAACAGCGAGCCGATGCCGACAAAGAGGCGCGAGACGATCGTGTAGAAGGCGACGTCGGGGACGAGCAGAATGTCCGGGATGAAGAAAAGCAGGTAGACGACGACGGCAACCCACAGCCCCTGCCGGGTCGAGGCGCGCCGACCAGCCTCGCCCTCCATGCGATAGAGGGTCTGAAGCTCAGCCAGGTGCGGCCTGTGCGGCTGCTTGTGTAGGTCGATGTCAACTACGTCGGCCAACGTGTGCTTCATGCACTGATCCATCGAGTTGCGTCACGGTCAACGGAAATCTGTCGTCGCTTTTCCATCAATGGACGTTGTTTCGGACACTCCCTGCGTGTTCACCGCGACCCATCTGCAACAAGGGCGGGAAACGCTGCGAGGCATGATAGGAGGTGTCCATTAAGTTTTGTTAAATTAATGGGTCAGGGCATCTGCGAATCGGTATCACCCAAAGGGGTGAGCTCCGAGTATTTACCTTATTATATACAAAAACTTGCATTCCGAGCCGTTATGCGCGCATCTTCGCGACTATTGTTAACAAAGCTTTAACGGATGGTCTCGCGTGCGCCAATTTCAGACTGTTTTCGACGGTCAGAGCCTCATTACTCCCAAGGCAATGGCTGATGAGTTCGTTTCGCCCCGCGGCGAACGACATGACGAACAGCTCTCGACCGCCAAGGCCGAGCTCGCATTGATTCTCAGGGTCGCTCAGGAACAATTCATTCAAGGGACGGATGCGTCGAAAATTATCGACCGGCTCGCTGCCTCCCTCCACCAGACCCGTGCCAAATACCACCCGAGCGTGTGGCAGGAGCTAATCCCGATTGCCCAGGATCACCCGGTTTCGGAGTACTTCCTGCAGGATCCGTTCACCCGGTGGTCGTTCGACAAGCCCAGGGGCTATTCGGGTGACGCGCAGTTGCTCGACTTCATCTACGGCCATGCGAGCGTTGCCGGCGAAATCGAGCGGGCGTCTCCGGTCGGTCGGGCGCTCTATGACTACACGAAGGACGCTTCGTCTTCGGTGGCGGTGCGCGAGCGCCGCGATATCCTCACGCGCCACGTCGACGAGATCGCGGCGAGCCGGGGTTCCGAGGCGGAGATCCTGACGATTGCCGCCGGTCATCTGCGGGAAGCCAACCGTTCGAAGGCTCTCGAGGAAGGCCGGATCAAGCGCTGGGTGGCGCTCGATCAGGATCCTCTCAGTGTCGGATCGATCAGCCGCGATTTCTCCGGTACGGCGATCGAAGCGGTCGACGGGTCCGTTCGCAGCCTGCTCGGCCGTGACCAGAAGCTCGGCACGTTTGACTTCATCTATGCGGCCGGTCTCTACGACTATCTGGCCGACAAGGTGGCCATCAAGCTGACGCATCGCTGCCTGCAGATGCTGAAGCCGAACGGCGTCTTCCTGTTCGCCAACTTCGCCCAGGACATCGGCGTCGACGGTTACATGGAGAGCTTCATGAACTGGGCCTTGCTGCTGCGTTCCGAAGCGGACATGTGGAACATCATCCACAAGAGTGCCGGGAAGTCCGCGATCGATGCGCGCGTCTTCTTCGGTGCCAACCGCAACATCGTCTACGGCGTCATCCAGAAGCATTCCTGAGATAACTTCGACGAACGGCCTCGGCTTCAAGCCGGGGCCGGCCGAAACAAGAGACCGCGGCGTGCCGAAGGGCTGCCGCGGTCTCGCATTTTTCCCGCGCTCAGTCTTGCGCGCGCAGAAAACGGCTCAGCAGGCGGCGTAGCAACACGCTTTCCTCCTTCGGCTTGAAGCCGGGATCGACCGCGACCCTGCTGAAGATGCCGTCGATGATCGCGGCAATCCAGCGGGCCGCGCCCTCGGCGTCGAGGGTCCTGTCGATCTGGTTTCGGCTGGCGGCCTTGCGCAGGAGCGCCACGAGCGCCGACTGGAGTTCCGCGTCGTTCGTCGTTGCGAGCGTCCCGATGCGCTCGTCACGCATCGCCTCGGCGGCGATTTCGAGTGCGAGGCTCGAATAGGCAGGATCGCCCGCCAGTTCGAGAACGCTGTCCATGAAGCCCAGCAATGCGGCGAAGAGATCCTCCTCTTCACCCAGCTTTCGGAAAATCTCCGCCGTTTCTTGACGTTCTTCTTCCACGATCGCCGCGATGATGGTGTGCTTGGTCGGAAAATAATGGAAAAGATTTCCCGGGCTCATGCCTGCCTCGGCGCAGATCTCGGCCGTCGACGTGCCGTGAAAACCCTTGCGCGAAAAGCAGGCGATTGCCGCATCGAGAATCAGCCGACGCCTGGCCGCATGTTTTTCGGGGTCGATCTTGCGCATCGCCGGTCTCCTTGCATGCCGTTCAATTATTAGATCAGGCGCTCTAATTTCGGTGGGCAGCCGATCGGTGTCAAGGCCGGGCGCTTGCACGATCTCCGCCATCTTCCCGCAATGATCGTATGTGATCTGCCTTACAATTGTCGCGTTTGATGAATTCTATTGTTAGATTGAATGGTCTAATAAATTATCGACGCCCTTTGCCCGACCCGGGATCCGGTACCGCAGGCGCATCGCGCCGCCGGCCCCGCCAATGGAAAGCCAATGAAATGAGACGTACAGTTGAGTTGAACGTCGCTCTCGCAGCGTTGCTCGTGATTGCGGCGGCTGCTGGTCCGGCGCGCGCCTCGGGAGAGGCCGCAGCCTCCGTTCCCGCCCCGTCTGCCACCCGCACGGTCACGACGCTCGTTGCCGATAGCCGCCCGCAGCAATGGACACGCTCCTTTGCCGGCATCTTCGTCGCCCGCGAGGAGATTGCCGTCGGCACCACTTTGACCGACCAGCGCATTGCCAGTGTCGAGGTCGAGATCGGCGATCGGGTCGCTGCAGGCCAGGTGCTCGCCCGGCTGGAAACCGACATGCTGGAGAACCTTTTGCGCGAGGCCAAGGGCCGGGTCGCGCGCGCCGGCGCCGCGATGGCGCGGGAAGAAGAGACGGTCACGCAGGAACAGAGGAAACTCGCGCGCGCCCGGCAGTTGAGCCACCTTCAGGCCGCCACCACTCTCGAAGAGCGCGTCTCGGCGCTCGCCCTTGCCGAGCAGGCCGTCCAGGTCGCGCGGGCCGATTACGACCAGGCGGAAGCGCTCGAGGCCGAGGCGCGCCGGAAGCTCGATCGAGCCGTGATCGTGGCGCCCGCCGACGGGATCGTGTCGGAGCGGCTGGCGCGCGCCGGCGCGCTTGCGGGCTCGGAGCCGCTGCTCAAGCTCATT
>NZ_JTLA01000241.1:0-608 GCF_000799055.1 Ensifer sp. ZNC0028 | reverse complement strand
ACGCCGGCCTTGATCGCCGACACCGCATAGCCCTTGGCGCGGTTGCGGATCGCCATGAACGGATAGAAGAACTCGTTGAGGATGCGCTCGCAGGTGGCGCGCTCGCCGGCGCGAAGGGCTGCATAGAATTCGTTGGCAAGGCCCGGCACGAAGTTGAAGACGGCCGAGGAATAGGTGGTGAAGCCGGCACCGAGATAGGCCTCGGCAAACAGTTCCGCCGTCGGCATGCCGCCGAGATACATCAGCCGGTCGCCCATCTTGGCGGTGACCTGACGCACCAGCCCGATATCGCCGGTGCCATCCTTGAAGCCGATCAGGTTCGGGCATTCGTCGCAGAGCCGGGCAAGCGTATCGGCCTGCAGCACCGCATTGTCGCGGTTATAGACCATGACGCCGATGCCGACCGACTGGCAGATCGTCTTCACATGGGCATAAAGCCCTTCCTGCGGCGCATCGATCAGGTAGTGCGGCAGAAGCAGGATGCCGTCGGCGCCGACGCGCTCGACCGAGCGGGCGATGTCGACCGCCATCTCGGTGCCATAGCCGCAGCCCGATACGATCGCCGTGTCGCCGGCAACATCCTTGGCCGCCCGGACGATACCGGGGAT
>NZ_JTLA01000240.1:0-853 GCF_000799055.1 Ensifer sp. ZNC0028 | reverse complement strand
CTAGGGTCCGGACTCAATTGCACCAGTAGGTGAAGGTGGCAGCGATGAGAGCTGCTGCGAGGAAGTTTCTTGCCAGCTTGTCGTATCGAGTGGCGATGCGCCGCCAGTCCTTTAGCCTGCACCAGAGGCGTTCGACGAGGTTTCGGGCCTTGTATGCCTCGCGATCGTAGGGGATCGGCGCTCGCCGGCTCGTCGTTGAGGGAATGACGACGATGGCGCCGGTGGCGACAATGGCGGTCCGGATGGCGTTGGTGTCGTAACCGCGGTCTGCGATGAGCCGATCGAAGCGACCTGCAGCCCGCTCGATCAAGGCGCCTGCCATGCTCATGTCGTTGATGTTGCCAGCCGACAGCATGAGCAACCTTGGCCGACCTTGGGTGTCGGTCAGTCCATGCAGCTTGCTGGTGCGGCCACCACGCGAAACGCCTATCGCTTGGGCGAAGGCCCCCCTTTTGCGCCGGCGGCAGAGCGGTGCGCCTTGATATGAGTGGCGTCCATTGCCACCGTTCCCCAGATGCCGTTGTGACCAGTCAACGCCTCGAACATGCCGAGCCAGATGCCCTGTCGGCTCCAGCGGTTGAAGCGATTGTAGATGGTTGTGTAGGGCCCATACTCAGGAGGGCAGTCGCGCCAGCGGGCACCGCTCTTGAGCATATGCACTATGCCAGAGATCACCCGGCGGTCATCAACCCGATGCGCGCCCTTGCGTCCTCGCGGCAGCAACGGCTCGATCCGAGCCCACTCCGCATCGCTCAACCAGGTCAACTGCCGCTGCTTCATCAAGGCCTCCACTCCATGACCTTGAATCACAATTCGGTAAAAACAGGAATCCCTATTGAGTACAGACCCTAGC
>NZ_JTLA01000239.1:0-215 GCF_000799055.1 Ensifer sp. ZNC0028 | reverse complement strand
CTTCAGGTTATGAGCCTGACGAGCTACCGGGCTGCTCCACCCCGCGCCAAGCGTAAACCGCTTCAGCGGTTTATCGCGGTAACGTAAATCCCGAAGGGATTTATGGTCTGTTCCGAGCAAATCCGTGAGGATTTGTCTCGTGTAAGGGACGCACTGATTACGTTTCAGGCTAGCAAAACAAAAGGGCCGCTTGAGGGCGGCCCGTGTTCGGCTGG
>NZ_JTLA01000238.1:0-266 GCF_000799055.1 Ensifer sp. ZNC0028 | reverse complement strand
GCAACCGCGCCAAGGGCTATGCGGTGTCGGCGATCAAGGCCGGCGTGCGGCTGCAGGGCTTCGATGCCGGTCCGGTGCGTGCGCCGCTGAAAGACTTGACCGAGGAGGAAGTCGCCATGCTCGACGCGCTGATCGGTGCGAACAAGCGTCGGAAATGAGTGCGTCGCGAGGATAGCCCATGAAGATCGTCGCCGTCCGAACCCATCTTCTCGAACATCGACTGGCCGTGCCGTTCGAAAGCGCCTCCATGCGTTTTGACCGTCGCG
>NZ_JTLA01000237.1:0-200 GCF_000799055.1 Ensifer sp. ZNC0028 | reverse complement strand
TTAACCCGAGGACTAACCCTCTCCCCGCAGGCGGGGAGAGGGGACGCGGACGACGGCTGGCTCCAAGCCGAGACGTGCGGATAGCGAACTCGGCCACCAAGATGGGCCGAACGGCCGCTGCGCTTGACTTGTGGAACGATCGGGTGCGGCAAGGTCCCTTCTCCCCGCCTGCGGGGAGAAGGTCGCGGCAGCGGGATGAG
>NZ_JTLA01000236.1:0-282 GCF_000799055.1 Ensifer sp. ZNC0028 | reverse complement strand
GGTCGAGTTCGAGATGGCGGGTGCCGGCAACCCGGCGGCTGGCGGCGACCAGACCGGCCAGACAACCGCCGCAACCGTCGATGAGCTCGATGTCGTGCGGGCGGAAGTGCAGCTTGGCCGGACCGTCGGCTTCGGACGGCGCTCTGAGCCCGATCGGCCGGTCCTCGAACCAGATCTCGCCGTTCTGGAGCGTCACCGACAGGCAGTTCGACTGGCCGATGAAGCCGTAGACGAAGGGCGAGACCGGATGGTCGTAGATCTCGTCGGGGGTGCCGACCTGCT
>NZ_JTLA01000235.1:0-5575 GCF_000799055.1 Ensifer sp. ZNC0028 | reverse complement strand
AGAGCGGCGCCGGGGTTGGCGGCACTGGTGGTGCCGGCGGCACCAGCGGCAGCCCGAACGGAGGAACCGGCGGAAGCGGCATCGGCAACGGCAGCGACTTTGGCGGCGGTGCGGGTGGCGGCGGCGGTGCGCACGGCAGCGTCGGCAATGTCGCTGGCCGCGGTGGCGATGGTGGCACGTCTCCGAACGGGGACGGCGGTGGCGGCGGCGCCGGCGGTTACGGCCGTATTGTTGCCTCCGGTGGAACAGACAGCATCTCCGGACCGGCAGTGTCCGGCGGACGGGGCGGACACGGCGGTGCCGGTGGGACAATATCAGGCATCGGAATCGGGGGCAGCGGCGGTGACGGCGGCGATGGTGCGGCATTCGTCGGTGGCGGCACATTGACGGTGAACACGAACGTGACGGGCGGCAACGGCGGTAACGCCGGCGCTGGCGGGCACGTTCTCGAAAAACACAATGGTGACGGCGGTCACGGCATCAGCGCTCTGAACGGCGGGACGGTGATCATCAACAGCGGCAGCGTGACGGGCGGCGTGGCCGGAAGCGGCGGGACCGGCGTCGTGCACGGAGCCGGCATCTTCGGCCGGAACCTGGACGTGACCCTGGGCGCGTCGGGCTCGATCATCGGCGGTAACGGCGGGACCGCCAACGCCTTGACCTTTGATGGTGGCGCTAACACGTTCCGGTTCTCTGCGGCGAGCCCAGGTCTTTCCGGCAACATCGCGATCAACAATTCCGCCAGCCTGACGATCGACCAGACCGGCAACGGTAGGATCAGCAATACGATTACTGGTGACGGCTCGCTCATCAAATCCGGCAGCGGCACGCTGACGCTGACGGGCATGAACACCTATACCGGCGCGACGAGCATTGCCGCGGGCGGCACACTGGCATTGTCGGGCCAGGGACGCATCAATGCCTCCAGCGGATTGACGGCCAACGGCACCTTCGACGTTTCCGCCGCCGCCTCTGCACAGGTCAAGTCGCTCGCCGGCAGCGGACAGGTCACGCTTGGAAGCCAATATCTGATGATCCACAACGCCACGGGTACCTTTTCGGGCGCGATCAACGGCACCGGTGGCATCAATGTCATGGCCGGTACGCAAGTCCTGACCGGTACCAACACGTTTACCGGTGGTGCAGGGACGAATACCGGCGCAACGCTGCGGATCGGTGATGGCGGCACGGGGGGCTCGCTCGTGTCGAACATTACCAACGGCGGTGCGGTGATCTTCAACCGTTCCGATAACGTGACCTATGGCGGCGAGATCACCGGCAACGGGACGTTCTCGCAGATCGGCAGCGGCACGCTGACGCTGACGACGACCAGCAGCACGCGCGGAGCGGTGACGATCGGTACGGGCAGCACGCTGCAGCTCGGCAATGGCGGTACCACAGGCTGGATCGGCGGCACCGGCAACTTCGTCGGCTCGATCACCAACAATGGCGCGCTGATCTACAACCGCTCGAACAATGTCAGCTATGCCGGCAAGGTCTCGGGCAACGGCACGATTTCGCAGGCGGGAACCGGCAAGCTGACGCTGACGGGCGACAGCTCGTTGTTCTCCGGTGCAACGTCGGTGACGTCCGGCACGACCTATGTCAACGGCCAGCTTGGTGGCAACGTTCATGTCGGCTCGGCCGGCACACTCGGCGGATCGGGCAGGATCGGCGGCAACGTCACGGTCGATGGCACGCTCTCGGCGGGAAACAGCCCGGGCACGATAACGATCGGTGGCGATCTGACGCTCAATGCCGGCTCTAATTCGGTTTTCGAGCTGAATACGCCCGGCCTCGTCGGCAGTGCGGCCGGCAACGATCTGGTGAAGGTCGGCGGCAACCTGACGCTCGGCGGCGCGCTGGACGCGCAAGTCGCGTCGGCCGGCTACTACCGGCTGTTCGAGTATGACGGCACGCTGTCGGGCAGCTTTGCGACGACGACTGCGACATCGACGGCGCCGAGCTTCACCGTTGCCAGCCATCAGGTCCAGACGGGGATTGCCAAGCAGGTCAATCTGTCGGTGCTCGGCGCCGGCCAGACGATGCACTTCTGGGACGGCGCGGACACAACGGGCAACGGCACCGTCAACGGCGGCACCGGCACCTGGACATCCGGTGGCACCAACTGGACCGGTGCACCGGGGCGCGCCAACATCAACGGCAGCTTCGGCGGATCGGTCGGCGTCTTTGCCGGCGCGACCGGCGGCACCGTCAACGTCGTCGGCACGCAGGGCTTCGACACGCTGCAGTTTTCTGCCACGACCGACGGCAGCGGCTACACCATCAATGGCGGCGTGCTGGCCTTCAACCCGGCGAGCGGCACGGCGGCGACGATCAATGTCGGCAACGGCGTTGCCACCACGATCGGCTCGGTGCTGCAGAACGGTGCGACCGGGACAGGGCTCAACAAGGTCGGCAACGGCACGCTGACGCTGACGGGCGTGAACACCTATACGGGTGCGACGTCGATTGCGGCAGGCGGCACGCTCGCGCTTTCGGGTCAGGGCCGCATCAATGCCTCGAGCGGTTTGACGGCCGATGGCACCTTCGACGTCTCGGCGGCGGCCTCGGCCCAGGTCAAGTCGCTTGCCGGCAGCGGGCAGGTTGTGCTCGGTAGCAAGACGCTCATCATCAACAACGCCACGGGCACGTTCTCGGGTGCGATCACCGGCGCAGGCGGCATCTCGGTCGGTGCCGGCACCCAGGTCCTGAGCGGTGCCAACAGCTTTACCGGCGGCGCGGGCATCTCGTCCGGTGCCACGCTGCAGATCGGCAACGGCGGTGCCGGCGGAAGCCTGGCATCCAACGTCACCAACTTCGGTGCGCTCGTCTTCAACAGCGCGGGCAATTTGACCTACGGCGGTTCGATCACAGGTCCCGGCTCGTTCTCGCAGATCGGTACGGGCACGCTGACGCTCACCGCCAACAACAGCACATCCGGTGCGGTGACGATCGGCACGGGCAGCACATTGCAGCTCGGCAATGGTGGCACGACCGGCTGGATCGGCGGCAGCGGCAAATTCGTTGGTTCGATCACCAACGATGGCGCGCTGATCTACAATCGTTCGAACGACGTGACCTATGCCGGGGCGGTCTCTGGCAGCGGCACGTTGACCCAGGCGGGCACGGGCAAGCTGACCTTGACGGGTATCAATACCTTTACCGGTGCGACCAACATTGCGTCGGGCGACCTGATCGTCAACGGCTCTCTGGCGCATTCCAGCTTGACCACCATCCAGCGCGGAGCGCGTCTCGGCGGCACCGGCACGCTTGGCAACACGACCATCCAGACGGGCGGCGTTCATGCTCCGGGCAATTCGATCGGAACGCAGACGATCGCCGGGAATTACACCAACAACGGCGTGCTGCAGATCGAGGGCACGCCCACAGCCACCGACAAGCTGATCGTATCGGGCAACGTCGATATCTCCGGCGCGACCCTTGATCTCCTGCTCTCCCCCAACACGGCGTCGAGCTGGAACCCGGTCAACGGCCCGTTCATCCTGATCGACAAGACGAGTTCCGGGGCGATCACCGGTACGTTTGCGTCGATCGTCGACAATTTGGTGTTCCTCGATCCGACCGTCGATTACAGCGGCGGCGACGGCAACGACCTGTCGCTCCAGCTGACCCGCAACGATCTCAGCTTTGCCAGCGTCGCCCAGACCCGCAACCAGATCGCCACCAGTGGCGGGATCGACCGTCTGGGCATGGGCAATCCCATCTTCAACGCGGTCGCCTTTGCCGCAACGCCAGAAGCGGCGCGCAGGGCCTTCGATCTGCTTTCGGGCGAAGTGCACAGCTCGTTCCAGTCGATCCTGATCGAGGACAGCCGGTTCCTGCGCGATGCCGCGAACGATCGCCTGCGCACCGTGCTCGGCACGGTGGCGGCGAAGCAATCGAGCGAGATCACCGGCGCGATCGACAGCGGTGAACTTGCGCTCTGGAGCCAGGGCTTCGGTTCCTGGGGACGAATCGATGGTGACGGCAATACCGCCAAGGCGGATCGCTCCATCGGTGGCTTCTTCGTCGGTGCCGATACGCAGGTGGACGAATGGACCGTCGGCGCGCTTGCCGGCTACTCGCGGTCCTCGATGGACATCGACGCGCGGTTCTCGTCGGCAACCTCCGACAACTATCATCTCGGGATCTATGCCGGTGGACGTTGGGGCGATGCGTCGCTCCGAACCGGCGCCGCCTTTAGCTGGCACGACATCGAGACGAGCCGCACCGTTTCGTTCCCGGGCTTCACGGACAGCCTTTCTGCCGACTACAGCGCTGGGACAGGCCAGGTCTTTGGCGAGTTCGCCTATGCCTTCAAGGCCGGGTCGGTCGATCTGGAGCCGTTTGCCAACCTGGCCTATGTGCATCTCAATCGCGATGGCTTTGTCGAGCGGGGTGGCGCTGCCGCTCTCATCGGCAAGGACGCCTCGCAGGACACGACGTTCACGACCCTTGGCCTGCGCGCAGCGTCCAGCTTCGACCTTGGCGGCGTGCTGGCGACGGCCCGCGGCACCGTTGGCTGGAGACATGCCTTCGGCGACACCTTGCCGCTGTCGTCGAACGGCTTCTCGACAGCGAGCACATTTGCCATCGCCGGTGTCCCGATCGCCGAGAATTCTGCGGTGATCGAAGCCGGCCTTGATTTCGCCGTCGCGCCGGAGGCGACCCTCGGCTTGACCTACACAGGCCAATTTGGCGGCGGCGTCAGCGACCAGAGCGTCAAGGCAAATCTGAGCGTCAAGTTCTGATTGAACGCAGTCGTGCCAAACGGCCGCCGCCGGGATCCCGAGGACCCTGCGGCGGCCGTTTGGCGTTTCAAGGCTGGATTGACGTGCCCATGCGCGTGGCATGCCGGGGGCCAACGCGTCCAAGCTTCGACCGCTCCCCACGTCGCCGCGGTGGAGCAGGCCGAGCGCTATCTGCCGCTGCTGAAGGACACACAAAGGGAGCAGTACGCACGGTGCCGAGCCAACGACCCCGTGCGTTCGCGCTTGACGTTCCGCGACGCCGCGCTTTCTATCTCGCCTGGGGTGTGAATTCGGGCTGGGAGTGGACCATCATGACTGACGATACGCAGCCGCCGGAAACCAAGCTGACGACGACGAAGCGGCGCTGGGCCGCCGACGGCAAATTCCTGACGGGGCGGATCGTGCGCCCCGAGGACGAGCGCCTTCCGCCTGGGCAACATCTGGTCAAGGACTGGCCGGTGCTCGACCTCGGCCAGCAGCCGATGATCCGGACGGAAAGCTGGCGGCTCGATATCACCGGGCACATCGAGCATCCATTGTCGCTCGATTGGGCCGCGTTCAAGGCCTTGCCGCAAAGCGACCGGCTCTCCGACATGCATTGCGTGACGACCTGGTCGCGCTACGACAACCGCTGGCAGGGCGTGGCCACACGCGATCTGCTCGACCAGGTGATGCCGAAACCCGAGGCGAGCCACGTCATGCTGACGAGCTATGACGGCTACACCACGAACATGCCGCTTGCGGACTTCGCCTCCGAAGACGCGATCCTTGCGACCGACTGGGAGGACCAGCCGATCGGCCGTACCCATGGCGGGCCGATG
>NZ_JTLA01000234.1:0-3501 GCF_000799055.1 Ensifer sp. ZNC0028 | reverse complement strand
ACGAGCCGACGACGGCGCTCGACGTCACCGTGCAGGCGCAGATCCTGACGCTGATGAAGGAGCTGAAGCGCGAATTCGGCGCCTCGATCGTGCTCATCACCCATGACATGGGCGTGGTCGCGCAGATGGCCGACCGCGTGGTCATCATGCAGCAGGGCCGCATCGTCGAGCAGGGCGACGTGCTGCCGATCTTCCGCTCGCCGCGCGAGCGCTACACCCAGGAGCTATTGGCGGCCGTGCCGAGGCTCGGGGCGCATGCCGGCACCGACGGCCCACCGCGTATCGCCGCCACGGCTGCGGCAGCGGTCCCGCGCACTGCAAGCCCGGTCCTTTCGGTGCGCGACCTCGCCGTCTTTTACGGCAAGAAACCGGGTGGTCTTCTGGGCGGAAAGAAGCAGGCGGCCGCCGTCAGCGACGTTTCCTTCGACATCTTCCCCGGCGAAACGCTGGGGCTCGTCGGCGAAAGCGGATCGGGCAAGTCGACCACCGGCAAGGCAGTGCTCGGCCTCATTCCATTCGATGGCGATGTGGCGATCGACGGCCAGCAGATCGGCGCGTTGTCGCAACGCCAGATGCGGCCCGTGCGCCGCTCCGCGCAGATGATCTTTCAGGATCCCTATGCCTCGCTCGACCCGCGCATGGCGGTCGGGGCGGCGATTGCCGAGCCGCTGCTCATCCATGGCATCGGCAATCGCAGCGAACGCACGGATCGCGTTGCCGATCTGCTGCGGCGTGTCGGCCTCGGGCCCGATGCCGCCAGCCGCTATCCGCACGAGTTTTCCGGGGGACAGCGGCAGCGCATCTGCATTGCCCGCGCGCTGGCGGTCAATCCGAAGCTGATTGTCGCCGATGAAAGCGTGGCAGCGCTCGACGTCTCGGTTCGGGCACGCGTGCTCGACCTGATGCTCGAACTGCAGGAGACGATGGGCCTTGCCTATCTCTTCGTCTCGCACGACATGGCTGTGATCGAGCGGATGTCGCACCATGTCGCCGTCATGCGCGGCGGCCGCATCGTCGAGATGGGAACGCGCCGGGCCGTGTTCGAGGATCCGCAGGACGCCTATACCCGGGCGCTGATGGCCGCCGTGCCGCTGCCGGACCCGCCGATGCGGAAAAGCGCCTAGAGCGATATCAGAAGAAGGCGGGTGCGGTTTTCGCCCGCATCCCGCTGCTGCTCGAAACAGCCCGGCTCGCTCACTGCGCGAGGGCTTGCGGCAACACGATGCGGGCCGAGAGGCCACCGCTCGGTCGGTTGCGCAGTTCGAGCTCGGCGCCGGTGCGGTCAAGCGCGCGCTCGACGATGCTGAGGCCGAGCCCGCTGCCGGCAGCCGCCTTGAACCGGCCGCGGAAGAAGCGCTCGGTCACGCGCGGCATTTCCTCTTCGGGGATTCCGGGGCCCTCGTCGTCGATCGCGATCACCAGATGCTGGTCCCGACGCTCGGCGTGGCAGCGAACCGTTGTGCCCGGTGGCGAATGGTTGACGGCGTTTTCGAGCAGGTTGCGCGCCGCGAGCCGGAAGAGGTCCGGATCCATGCTGATGCGCAGGCCGGACATCGCCGCGTCGATGACGACATCGCCGCGATGGGGCTGACCGGCAAGTTCGGTCCTGAGACCTGCCAGCATCTCGCCGACATCGAAACCGGCTGCTGGCCTGGCGCTCTCGGTGGCTTCGACCGAGGCGATGTCGAGCAATTGCCGCACCAGCTTGCCTGTGCGATCCACTCCGGCGACGATCTGCCCGAGCGCCTTTTCGCGGATTTCGCCGTCGTCGCTGGCAAGCGCCACCTGCGCCTGCGTCTTCAGGCCGGCGAGCGGCGTGCGCAACTCGTGCGCGGCAAAGGCGATGAAATTCTGCTCGCGTTCGCGGGCGCCGGCGACGCGGGCAAAGAGGCCGTTCAGCGACTTCAGCACCGGGCTGATCTCGCGCGTCGTGCCGGTGTCCTCGATCGCGTGCAGGTCGGAAGCTTCGCGCGCGGCAAGGTCGCCGGCAAGCTTGCGCAGCGGCGCAAGGCCACGCCCGACGCAGAGCCAGATCAAGACGGCCAGAAGCGGAATGATCAGCAGCGCCGGCAGCAGCAGCCCCTTGACCAGGTCGTTGACCAGCCGGTCACGGATGCGCAGGTTGTCGCCGACGAGCACGCGCACGCCGAGGCTCGCATTCTCCACCGCAAAGACGCGCCAGGTCTCGCCGTTGATGACGGTTTCGGAGAAGCCCATCGCATGGGGCGCAAGCGTCGTGTCGGGCGCGCTGTCCGACTTGCCGATCAAGGTTCCATCCAGCGACCAGATCTGACAGGAGAGCTGGCGGTCGTAATGCGGGTGCTCCAGCAGCGGGATCCGGATCGCGCTCTGTGCCGGGCGGCTGGCGGGGGTGTTGCCTTCCTCCTTCATCATGTCGGGGCTGACGATTAGCGAATTCACCATGCGCGCCGCCTCCATCAGCCGCGCGTCGAGCACGCGCTCCACTTCGGCGCGGGTGCTGAGGAAGATCCAGACGGTGGCCGACAGCCATAGAAGGCCCGTCGTGATCAGGAGGATGGCGAAAAGCCGGGCGCGCAGCGATTGCATCAGCCGGCTCCGCCCAGCCGGTAGCCGATGCCGCGGATGGTTTCGATCAGTCCCGGGCCGAGCTTGCTGCGCAGATGGTGGATGTGCACCTCGACGGCATTGCTCTCGATTTCCTCCTGCCAGCCGTAGAGTTTGTCCTCCAGCTTGGTCTTGGAGAAAATCACCCCCGGGTGCGCCATCAGCGTATGCAGGATGGAGTATTCGCGCCGCGACAGCTGCACCGGCTTGCCCGCCTGTTCCACCGATTGCCTGGCCGGATCGAGCCTGAGCGTCGACCATTCCAGCGCGGCGGTCGCCCGGCCGCTGGAGCGTCGGGCCAGCGCCCGAAGCCGGGCGGCGACCTCGTCGAGGTCGAAGGGTTTGCCGAGATAGTCGTCGGCGCCGGTGTCGAGGCCGGCGACGCGGTCGCGCACGGTGTCGCGTGCGGTCAGCAGCAGCACCGGAATGTCGCTCTGCCTGGCGCGCAGGTCCCGCAGGATGTCGAGGCCGGAGCCGTCGGGCAGCATCAGATCGAGCACGACCGCGTCGAAGCCGTTGGCGGCAAGCGCCGTCGCTGCTGCGTCGCAGGTGCCGACGGCATCGGTGGTGAAGCCCGCCAGCGCCAGGCCGACCTTCAGGCCGTCTCTAAGGATATCGTCGTCTTCGACGATCAGGACTCGCATCGCTACTCCTAACATTTCTGAGAGCGCGATCCTTTAACCGCTCCCTTAAGGCAGCCTTAAGGTAGGACTTCCCTCTGAGGCGGCATTGCAACAATCGAATCGTTGAATGCCCGATATGACCGAAGCACACGAGCCTTCTTCTTCCACGGCCGATCACAAGACCGGCATCACGCTGACCCGCCGCGGCCTCGTCGTCGGCGTGGCCTCGCTGTTCGTCACCGGCTGCGCGACCGCCCGCCCGACGCCGGCGGTGGTGCCGGCGGCCGTAACG
>NZ_JTLA01000022.1:0-5178 GCF_000799055.1 Ensifer sp. ZNC0028 | reverse complement strand
GGTGCGCATCCGCCTGACCGACGACCAGGGCAAGCAGTACAACCTCCTGACGGCGGAAGGTGCCAACCCGACGACCGATATCGTGACCGTCGCGGGCCACCGCTACGGGCAGTTCATCGGCTCGAAGCTGGTGCAGGCGCTGGATACGGCAAAGCTGCGCAACTGGTCGAACCTCAACCCCGCCTATCAGGACGCCGCCTGGGCGCGCTATGAGGGCAACCTCTGGGGATTGCCGATCCTTGCCGGCTACGAAGGCCTCGTTCGCAACACCGACTACGTGCCGGAAGCCGACAGCTGGGGCATCATGTTCGACGAGAAGTACGAGGGTCTGACCGCTTACATGGCCGGCGATTTCATGTCGATCACCATGAAGTATCTCGGCCATGACGGCGACTTCGTCACCTACACCGACAAGGTCGAGGCGGCCCAGAAGGCCGCCAGCGAAGCGCGCGACCACCTGATCAAGCACAAGCATATGGTTCGCAAGTACTACGATGCGGCCAGCGAAGTGCAGCAGATGTTCATCAACGAGGACATCCACCTGGCGCAGGCCTGGTCGGGTCCTGCCGCCAAGTTGATCATGGACGGCGTGCCGGTCAAGCTCTCCGTTCCGAAGGAAGGCACCTACGGGTTCTGCTACACGCTGAACATCGTCAACAACGCGCCCAATGCCGAGAACGCCTACAAGCTGTTCGACGCGATCCTCGCCAATCCCGAGGTCGGCGCCGCGATGACCCGCACCTCCGGCTTCAGCTCGACGATCTCCGGCGTCGACAAGCTGCTCGACGACAGGGAGCGGCTGGCATCGACGCTGCCGCAGGAAGAGCTCGAGCGTGTCACCTTCTTCAGCTCGCTCAATCGCTCGATGAAGAACGAGATTATCGATCGCGCCGTCGCGGAACTGAAGGCCGCCTGAGCAATCGCATCGTGACGACTGACTGACTGACCTCGCCGTGGCGGCGGGGTCGGAACGGTGACGCATGTCCTGCCAACCCGTCGGGTCGCGGACAAGCTTTGGGATAAAACAATGGCCGTGGGAACACATGCGGCAGGTGGCGGTATCCCCGTCCGCGCCGCGCACATGAAATACTCGACCGGTGTCGCGAGGGTGATCAACTCACCGCTCTATCGCTACACCCTGGGCGCCGTTGCCGAATGGCGATATGGGCGCATCCTGCTTCTGGCCGGCGTGCCGGTCGTCTGGATGCTGATGATGCACATCGGCCCCATCTACGAAATGCTGCGCATCAGCCTGCTCTCCAGCTATCCGCCGCAGCCGGGAGTGGAGGCCGAATTCACGTTCGACAATTACGCGCTCTTCTTCAGTGAAAAGCTCTACTGGATGCCGCTGCTGCGCAGCTTCATCTATGCCTCCATCGCAACGGCCGTCACCTTGGTCGTGGTCTATCCGGTCGCCTATTACGTGGCGAAGGTGGTTGCGACCGGCAACAGGTCGCGCGCGCTGCTCCTGCTCCTGGCGCCGTTCTGGGCGGGTGAAATCATCCGCATCTTCTCGGTCATCATGCTTCTCGCCAATCGCGGTGCCGTCAACGTGCTGCTGCGGGAGATCGGCCTGACCGAGCGACCGATCCAGATGCTCTACACCTCGTTTTCGATCAGCTTCGGCCTGGTCTACATGGTCTGTCTCTACATGCTGCTGCCGCTCTATTCGGCGATCGAGAAGATCCCGAAGTCGCTGCTCGACGCGTCGGCGGATCTCGGCGCGGGGCCGTTCACGCGCTTCCGCCGCATCATCCTGCCGCTTTCGCGCGATGGCATCGTGTCGGGATGCTCGCTGGTCTTCCTCACCTGCATGGGCGTGTTCGCCGCTCCCATTCTTCTGGGCGGGCCGACCACCAGCATGTTCTCCGAGACGATCAGCAGCTTCTTCCACGGCGCCAGCAGCCGTTGGCCGGCCGGTGCCGCCTTCGCGATGATCATGCTTGCCGCATCCCTCGTCACCGTCGGTCTGTTCATGCGGGTCGTCGGCGGCTCGAAGCAAAGGACATTCTGATGCGCGCCATGTTTTACGATTGGCCGGGACTGGCTCTGAAGTCCTTCTACTGGCTGTTTGTCCTGTATCTGTTTCTGCCGCTGTCGCTGATGGTGGCGGTCAGCTTCAAGGATGCAAGCTTCATTTCGTTCCCGCTCGGCAACCTGACGATCGACTGGTATGCCAAGGTCATTCAGGACAAGCAGTTCCTGGACGCCTGCCTCTACACGATCATGATCGCCGCGGCGACGACCGCCATCGCGACGGTCATCGGCGTCTGGATCGCGATGCTGATCGGGTCGCTTCGTGGCGCCGCTCAATACGTGGCCTTCGCCGTCGCTTGCCTGCCGGCCGTCGTGCCGGGCATGATCTCGGCGATTTCGCTGCGCATCTTCATCACCACCATCGACCTGCCGACCGGCACGGTCGCCATCATCCTCGGTCACGTCGTCCACGCCGTGCCCTTCGTGGTGGTGATGGTGCTGACGCGGCTGCGCTCGATGCCGGGCAATCTCGTCGATGCCGCCCGCGATCTCGGTGCCGACAGCATCGTCACCTTCTTCCGCGTCACGCTTCCCTACCTCGGACCGGCCATCTTCGGCGGCATGATCTTCTGCCTGCTGCTTTCGAGCGATGACTTCGTCCGCACCTTCTTCCTCGGCGGCTACCGCCCGACGCTGCCGATGCTGATCTTCGCCCGCGTGCAGTCCGGCATGTCTCCGGAAATCAACGTCATGGCGACGCTCGTCCTGGTCGTGACCGCCGTGGTCGGGCTCTACGCAGAATATCTCACACGTCGTTCGAGGATCCGCTGATGCAACCGGTTGTTCAGTTCGAAAATGTCCGCAAGAGCTTCGGCAGTTTTGTCGCCGTCGATAATCTCAACCTCAACATCGAACGCGGCAAGTTCGTCACCCTGCTCGGCCCTTCCGGCTGCGGCAAGTCGACGACGCTGCGCATGCTCGGCGGGTTCGAAACGCCGACGGAGGGCCGCATTCTGCTCTCCGGCCGCGACGTGACAATGGTTCCGCCGAACCGGCGCAACGTCAACATCGTGTTCCAGGATTATGCGCTGTTCCCGCACATGTCGGTCGCAAAGAACATCGCCTTCGGCCTGGAGTTGAAGGGCGTCGACCAGAAGCAGATCCAGAGGCGCGTCTCCGAGCTTCTGGAACTCGTGCAGTTGCAGGATTTTGCCGGCCGCCTTCCGTCCGAGCTGTCGGGAGGCCAGCGCCAGCGCGTCGCCCTGATGCGTGCTTTGGCGCCCGATCCCGACGTTCTGCTTCTGGACGAGCCGCTCTCGGCGCTTGACGCCAAGCTTCGCCAGACCATGCAGATCGAACTCAAGGCGATCCAGGAGCAGACTGGCAAGACCTTCATGTTCGTGACCCACGACCAGGAAGAGGCGCTCACCATGTCGGATACGATCGTGGTCATGAACAATGGCCGGATCGAGCAGATGGGCGATCCGGCGAGCCTCTACAAGCGGCCCGGTTCCGCCTTCGTGGCGACCTTCCTCGGCGAAACCAATCTGTTGCAGTCGGATGTCGTCGGCACCGAAGCCGGCGAAGCGGCGGTGCGGTGGAACGGCATGACGATCAAGGCGTCGGCCGGCGCGCTGTCTCCCAAGGCAGGCGATGCGATTTATGTCGTCCTGCGGCCGGAAGCGATCCAATGTTCGGCGCAGGAACCGGGCGTCGCCAACCGGATCCGGGGGCGCATCCGCCAGCGCGTTTTCAAGGGCAACCACACGTCGCTCAAGGTCGAGATCGGCGAGGGGCATCTGCTCAACGCGCTCGTTCATCCAAGCGAGGTGGAAGGCCTCAGCCGCGACGACATCTGGGTCGGCTGGTCGTCCGAAGCGACCACGCTCATCCCCGCCCGCAACGCGGCTTAGCCGCAACATCTCGACGGCGGGCGCCCCGGTTGCGCCCGCTACCCGATATCAATGAAAGTGGAAAACGACATGCGCGTAGGTATCGCAGGTGCTGGCTCTATTGCCTTCGGCACCGCTGCACTTCTTGAAAAACTGGGACACAAGGCAACGCTCTGGTCGCCGTCCGGCACCGGAACCCAGGCGCTCACTGCGGGAGAGAGCCTGACTGCCGAAGGCGCCATCGAAGGCACCTTCCTTCCGGCCGTTGCCGAAAGCGCGGAAGATCTGGTCAGCGATGCGGATGCGATCCTCATCGCGCTGCCGGCCTATGGCCACCGTTTCGTGCTGGACGCTATCGCGCCGCATCTGACCGCCGGCCAGGTGGTGATCTTCAGCTCGCACACCTCGTTCGGAGCGCTCTATCTCTCGTCGCTGCTGGCCGCACGCGGCATCACCTTGCCGATCGTTGCTTGGGGCACGACGATCGTCAGCGGCCGGAAGCTCGGCCCGGCGCTGGCGCATGTCAACACCATCCGCAAGCAGGTCGATCTGGCGACGGTTCCGGCATCGGAGAGTGCGCGCGGGCACGCGGTCTGCACGGCGCTTTTCGGCGAACATTTCGTCGATCGTGGCAGCCTGCTGGCGATCGCGCTTTCGAACCTCAACCCGCAAAACCACCTCGGCATCGCGCTCGGCAACATGTCGCGCATGGAGCGTGGCGAAAGCTGGGTGCAGGCCCAGAACGTCACGCCCAACATCGGTCGCTTATTGGAGACGCTCGACCGTGAGCGTTTGGCCGTCGCTGAGAGGTTGCAGCTGAAGGTGCGTGACATCTTCCAACATTTCCACCTGTCGTTCCATGTGCCGGTCAGCACCATCTCGCAGATGAACCAGGAAATGTACCAGGCCGGAAACAACGGCACGGGCCCTGCTACGGCCGATAGCCGTTACGTGACGGAGGACGTCCCATTCGGCCTGGTGGTCACGGCGCAGCTCGCGCGTCTCGCCGGATGCCCGGCGGACCTGCACGAGGCGGGAATCCGCATCTTTTCGGCCATGTACGGCCGGGACTTCGAAGGCGAGAACGACCTCCTTCCGGAGCTGGGTCTCGAGCAATTGGATCTTGAAGGTCTCGATGCGCTCTGCCGCACCGGCTTTCCGCCCGTTGCCGCTGTCGATCGAGCCGAGGGGCGTGCCTGAATGAGCGACCGCTTCCTGTCCCATCTCCGATCCGAACTCGAGGGCCTGAAAACGGCCGGGTTGTACAAGTCGGAGCGTGTGATCACCTCGAAGCAGGCGGGTGAGATCA
>NZ_JTLA01000233.1:0-1530 GCF_000799055.1 Ensifer sp. ZNC0028 | reverse complement strand
CTGCTTGCCCTGGTCGTCGGTCAGGCGGATGCGCACCTCGATGCCGGTATCCTTCTGGAACTGGTCGATGAAGGACTGCGGTACGAACTTGTCGTAGGTCGTGATGTTGACGACCTTGCTCTGGGCGAAGGCCGGGCGGATGATCGAAGGTGCCGCGAGCACCCCCGCCCCGGCTGCCAACAGCTTCATTGCCGATCGGCGGGTAACGTCAAAATTGTTCATCTCGTTCTCCTCATTTTAGCAGGCTCAATTTCCATGTGAGCGTTCAGAGCTTTTTGCTCCCCTTTATTTCGCCGCCGGGTTGTCCGGCAGCGCACCATTGCCGGCGTTCCTGCCGGCAAAGCTCCTTTCGGCGATACGCGCCATCTGCTTGGGATCGTGCACGATGAGATCCGGCATCCGTTCCGACGCGATCCCCGCTATCCGTTGAATGAGTTCCCGGACGCCGGCGGAAAGCGGGCGCGAACCGGCCGACAGGATCGCCCACAGGAAGGGGATCTCGACGTCGAGAGGCCGAACGACGATGGGCGCCGATTGCAGGCCATAGGCGGTCGCCGGCTCGATGATCGCCACGCCAAGGCCGAGCGATGCGACTTGCACAGCGTTTTGCGCCGCGTTGGTCGCGATGATCCGATTGGGACGCACGCCGGCCGCATCGAGCACTTCATCGACGCTGTGGCGTAGCCGAAACGGATTGGACATGGTGACGAGGGTGCGCCCGGCGAGATCTGCGATCGAGATCACGTCTTTCGCCGCCAGCGGATCGTGCGGCGCCACGGCGGCGACGCAGCGCCCTTCGAAGAAGCCTTGCACCTCCAGGCCCGGCTGATCGGCCGGCAGCGAGGTCACGCAGAAATCCGCCGTGCGCGCAAACACCGACTGCACGGCCGCCTCGGCCGGCATGCTGCGCAGATTGACCGTGCGCGGCAGCAGATGCTCCGGCAGCGCGGCGAGCGCCATCGGAATGATGCCGCTCGCGAAGGCCGGGGTCGCGGCGATCTCGATCGGCTCCGGTTCCTTGCCGGCGATCGCCTTGGCGCGGTTGCGCAGATGCCCGATGCCGCTGACGAAACGCTCCGCATCCTCATGGAAGGCAATGCCCTTGTCGGTCGGCGCGATCCTCGGGCCGTTCCGCTCGAACAGCGCGAAGCCAAGCGACGTCTCCAGGTCCTGGATCAGGCGCGTCACCTGCGATTGCGAGCGGTCGAGCAGGCGGGCGGCACCGGTGATGCTGCCCGTCGACATAACGGCGAGAAAGGCCTCGAGATCGCGTACTTCCATCGGCTATCATGCGCTCCCTGCATGGTGGACGATCAATAGTGCATAAAACGCATTCTTAGTTCTAGTGACAAAAGACAATTTTTCTCGGACGGGGGTCGATCGGGCCGGATCACGCCGGCCCTTTGAGCCTCACCAGTCCATGACGACCTTTCCGGAATTGCCGGAGCGCATCGCCTCGAAGCCGTCGCGGAACTCGTCGATTTTGATGCGGTGGGTGATGACCGGGGCAAGGTCGAGGCCGCCCTGCAC
>NZ_JTLA01000232.1:0-528 GCF_000799055.1 Ensifer sp. ZNC0028 | reverse complement strand
ACCAGCTGGAAATGGGCGGCAAGAACCCCTTCGTCGTGCTCGACGATGCCGACCTCAATGTCGCGGTCGAGGCCGCAGTCAATTCCGCCTTCTTCTCGACCGGCCAGCGCTGCACCGCATCCTCGCGCCTCATCGTCACCGAGGGCATCCACGACCGCTTCGTCGCTGCGATGGGTGAGCGGATCCAGGGGCTCGTCGTCGACGACGCCCTGAAGGCCGGCACCCAGATCGGCCCTGTTGTCGACGAAAGCCAGCTCAACCAGGACACCGACTACATCGCCATCGGCAAACAGGAAGGCGCCAAGCTCGCCTTCGGCGGCGAACTCTTGAAGCGCGACACGCCCGGTTTCTACCTGCAGCCGGCGCTGTTCACCGAGGCGACAAACGCCATGCGCATTTCCCGCGAGGAGATCTTCGGCCCGGTCGCATCGGTCATCCGGGTCAGGGACTACGACGAGGCGCTTGCTGTCGCCAACGACACGCCCTTCGGCCTGTC
This sequence comes from Ensifer sp. ZNC0028, assembly GCF_000799055.1. Taxonomy (NCBI): domain Bacteria; kingdom Pseudomonadati; phylum Pseudomonadota; class Alphaproteobacteria; order Hyphomicrobiales; family Rhizobiaceae; genus Ensifer; species Ensifer sp. ZNC0028. Next base: position 32 of record NZ_JTLA01000232.1, on the reverse strand, counting down.
GTCGGGCATCGCCACCACGAGCCTCAAGCATG
>NZ_JTLA01000231.1:0-429 GCF_000799055.1 Ensifer sp. ZNC0028 | reverse complement strand
CCGACAATGCGCTGGAGATGGCGGAACGCCGGGCGCAAGGCTTCCATGCCTGCAAGATCAAGATCGGCTTCGGCATCGACGAAGACCTGCGGGTCATCCGCGCGGTGCGCGAGGCGATCGGCGACGAGATGCGGCTGATGATCGACGCCAACCACGGCTACACCGTCACCGAGGCGATCCGGCTTGGCAAGGGGGCGGCCGACTACGACATCGACTGGTTCGAGGAACCGGTCGTGCCGGAGCAGCTTTCCGCCTATCGCGAAGTGCGTGCCGGGCAGCCGATCCCGGTTGCCGGTGGTGAGACCTGGCATAGCCGCTACGGCATGTGGCCGGCAATCGAGAGCCGCGCGGTCGATATCCTGCAGCCGGATCTTTGCGGCTGCGGCGGGTTCTCGGAGATGGCGAAGATCGCAAGCCTTGCGACGCTGC
>NZ_JTLA01000230.1:0-294 GCF_000799055.1 Ensifer sp. ZNC0028 | reverse complement strand
TGTCGTGTTCGGAGCGCTTCTGCAGCTCCATGTCCTTCACCTTGAGATGGACCGGCTGGTCCTCCTCGTGGTTGGTGTTCGACAGGAACACCGAGGACAGCCGGTCGAAGGTCAGAACCCCATCCGGCTTCGGATAATCGATCTTCTGGTGCTGGGCGGCCGGCTCGAGCGACTGCGCATCGGTCTTGCCGTGTTTCAGCGTGCCGAAGAAGGAGAAGCCGAACAGCTGGTTGGTCCACATGTCGAGACCGCCGAGCCCAACGCCGATCGCCGTGCCGAACTTCGACCACAGCG
>NZ_JTLA01000229.1:0-770 GCF_000799055.1 Ensifer sp. ZNC0028 | reverse complement strand
ACGGCGTCTCCAAGGCCTATGCCATGACCGGCTGGCGCATCGGCTATGCCGGTGGCCCGCGCGACCTGATCAAGGCGATGGCTGTGGTCCAGAGCCAGGCGACCTCCTGCCCCTCCTCCGTCAGCCAGGCCGCCTCGGTTGCAGCGCTGACCGGTCCGCAGGAATTCCTGAAGGAACGCACCGCCAGCTTCCAGCGCCGCCGCGATCTCGTCGTCAATGGTCTCAACGCCATTGCCGGTCTCGACTGCCGCGTCCCGGAAGGTGCCTTCTACACCTTCTCCGGCTGCGCCGGCATGCTCGGCAAGGTCACGCCTTCAGGCAAAAAGATAGAGACGGACACGGACTTCTGCGCCTACCTGCTCGACGACGCCCATGTCGCCGTCGTCCCAGGCTCGGCCTTCGGTCTCTCCCCCTTCTTCCGGATCTCCTACGCGACCTCGGAAGCGGAACTGAAGGAAGCGCTGACGCGCATCGCCGACGCCTGCGCGCGGCTCTCGTAATCAAGCAGTTGTCGGGCACTCCGAGCTCGGAGATGCCCCTCTCCTCGGGTTTAACCCGAGGACTAGCCCTCTTCCCGCTTGCGGGGAGAGGGGACAGCGCCGAGATCGCTGCACCAGCCCCTTTTCCACACAACGAATCTCTGCCTTCGCTCCGTACGGAGCGCAGCTCCTTGGCGTGTCCACAGGTCCACAGGTCTTGAGAGGGGTTGGAAGCGGGCCGCATATCCCTTCTCCCCGCCTGCGGGGAGAAGGTCGCGGCAGCGGGATGAG
>NZ_JTLA01000228.1:0-336 GCF_000799055.1 Ensifer sp. ZNC0028 | reverse complement strand
TGGGCGAGGTCAGCGTGATCGTTCCGCCGACCTGAATGCCGAGCTGTTCGGCCATGCGCGAACCGATCGCGACACCTGTGCCAGAGGCAAAGCCGACGAGATCACCGGACTGGATATGGTCGGAAACCGACTTCATCTTGCTCAAGTCGTCGGCGCGGATACCGCGCACCAGAGCACCCGTCGAACTGTCTCCGACGCCCTTAGCCAGAACCTGACCCTCGAGCATCGGGATCGCCATTGTGACACCCTTGACGTCCGAAAACTTCGTCGCCAGTTCCGGATAGTTGTTCAGCGGGCCATCGATCGGCTGGACGATCATGTGGCCGTTGATGCCGA
>NZ_JTLA01000227.1:0-238 GCF_000799055.1 Ensifer sp. ZNC0028 | reverse complement strand
TCTTCAACGCCGAGGGACTGGTCCAGTCGATCGAGATCTTCGTCGAGCGTCCTGAAGCCATCGACGAGCTGCGCCAGCCGATCGAGGATGCGGCCGGGCGGCAGATCTTCATCACCGACTGGCGCGACCGCAACAGGACCTTCCTCTCGACGCTCGAGGTCCAGAGCAACGTGATGTTCATGATCCTGTCGTTGATCGTGCTGGTCGCGGCGCTCAACATCATCTCCGGCCTGATCAT
>NZ_JTLA01000021.1:0-44568 GCF_000799055.1 Ensifer sp. ZNC0028 | reverse complement strand
CCGCTGTCCCACATCTGCAAGTTCGAGGCGGGCCGTCGTAATTTCGCCGGCGATCTCCGACTGGAATTCGTTCTCGATACCGGTCAGCCCGAGTTCCGCTCCGGCTTCCGCCTTTTCGGCCTGTGCCTTGTTGCCGGCAAGCTCACCGCGCGAAGCGGCAAGTTCGCTGAGCTTGGCGTCGATCTCGATCAGCTTGGAGCGCTGCGCAAATTCCTTGGCCACCAGGGTTGCGATTGCGGTGCGCTGCTCATTGATCAGTTCGATCTGGCGGTCGGTCGCCCTGATCTGCTCAGCAAGCGACTTGGCTCTTTCCGAATACTCCTCGATGGTCTTGCCCTGAACCTCCAGGCGACCGGCCTTTGCTTCACGCCGGCGCTCGAAGAAGTTCGTCTCCGCCTTGACCGCGTCGTCGGCGGCCGATTCCGAAGTGCCAATCAGCTCGTCCGGAAAGTCGATCTGCTTGGCTTCCGTCTGCTCCGCCTTGAGGCGGGCAAGCTTTGCGATCAGCCCGAGGCGCCGGCTTTGCAGTGCCTGAAGGTCGGACCGGGCGCGGGTGTCGGCAAGCTTGACCAGCGGCTGGCCGGACGTGACTCGGTCGCCTTCCTGGACGAGCAGGCGGTCGAGGATGCCGCCTTCGAAATGGCTGACCGTCTTGCGCTTCGAATCGACCACGATCGTGCCACTTGCGACCGAAGCGCTGCTGAGTTCCGTCGAAAACGCCCAGCCGAAGAAACCACCGAAGGCGACAAGGATCGTCGTCAGGCCCGCAAGGACCACGCCGCGCAGCGGTGCCGTGGCACTGCTTTCCGCGTCCGCATCCAGCCCGTGCAGCGGGTGGGGCCGCTCGGGGATCGCGGGCAGGTTCGCGCGGTCGTCCTTGGCCACGAGTGTGCGTGCCTCGCGAGAAGCCGGCAAGTTCTGTTTGTTCGTCATGCGGATACGCCTTCCCGTCTCGGCTCGCCGGGTGTCATGGATGCGACCACGTCGGTGCGCGGGCCGAACTGGGTGATGCGCCCGTTTTCAAGAACGAGCAGTTTGTCGGCGGCCTGCATGATCGTCGGCCGGTGGGCGATCATGATGACGATCGCGCCGTCGTTGCGCGCCCGCTCGATCGCGCGGATCAATGCGCGTTCGCCGATGGCGTCGAGATTGGCGTTCGGCTCGTCGAGAACGATCAAGCGAGGGTGGTCGTAAAGGCAGCGGGCAAGAGCGATGCGCTGGCGCTGGCCGCCCGAAAGCGTCAGATGCCCATCGCCGACCGGAGTGTCGTAGCCGAGCGGCAGCCGTCCGATCATGTCGTGCACGTCGGCAGATCGCGCCGCCTCGAGCACCTTCTGGGGTTCGCCTTCCTCCATACGCGAGATGTTGTCGCGGATGGTTCCTTCGAGCAGCGAAACGGACTGCGGCAGGTAGCCGGTCATCTGGCCGAAGGACGCGCGCTCCCACAGGTAGACATTGTTGCCGTCGAGGAAGACGCCGCCGGTGGTCGGCTTCTGAATGCCGACGAGGAGCCTGGCCAGCGTCGATTTGCCCGCTGCCGAGGGGCCGACGATGCCGAGGACTTCGCCGGGAGAGAGCGAGAAGGAGACGCCTTTGATGATCGGCACATCGAGGCCGGGCGCTGCGTAAACGAGCTTATCCACAACAAGATCGCCCTGCGTACGCGGCTGCGGCATGGTCTGGCGTACGGCCAGATCCTGGTTCAGCGCAGTCTCTATCCGGCGCCAGCTTGCAATCGCGAGCACCCACTGGCGCCAGTTCTCGATCATCGAATCAAACGGGGCGAGCAGGCGTCCGACGAGGATGGTCGTTGCCATCATTGCGCCGGGGGAAATCTCCTGTTTCATCACGAGGATAGAGCCTGTTGCCAGTGCGGCCGCCTGGATCATGAAGCGCAGCGAACGGGTGATCGAAGCCATCGCCTTGCTGCGGCTGCCGCTGGTCTCCAAAGCGTCGAGCGCATGCAGTTGCGCGGTGCGCCAGCGGCGGGCGAGCGCTGGCAGCATGCCCATCGCTTCGATCGCTTCGGCATGGCGCAAGCTTGAACCAATTTTCGAGACGGCCTCGATATTGGCTTGATTGGCCTCTTTCATCAGCCGGCGAGTCAGCAGGTCAGTCAGCAATCCACAGCATACGAGCAGAGCAATGGAAACGGCACCAAGAAGGCCGAACATCGGGTGCAGCGCAAACAGCACCCCGAGAAAGATCGGTGACCAGGCGGCATCGAGCGGGGCGCTGACGGCAGACGTCGTGAGGAAGCTTCGCAATTCGGCCAGGTCCCGCAGCGACTGGGTCGCCCGGGTCAGCCCTTGATCGGCGGCCGCCTGCACGGCGGCGGTCAGGACCGGCAAGTTCAGCCAGCGCACGACCGCACTGCCCATCGCCTGGAATGTCAGAGCCCTGATGTATTCGAGTATGCCGTAGATCACGAGCGCGCCGATGACGAGAATCGTCAGCATGGTCAGCGTGTCCATGCTCTGGCTGTTCAACACACGGTCATGAACTTGCATCATGTAGAGCGGTGTCGAGAGCTGCAATATGCCGATGCAAGCACTCAGCAGGGCTGCATAAATAAGTGCCAAAACGAACACGCGGCGTGCCTTCAAAATAAGCAGCTGTGGATCGTTTGCTCCATTTTGCGCCTTCTTTGGCCCAATTTGGTTCTTGCTAATCATATTGCCTCGTTTGCTGTCACGCGTGGCGATTTTCTGGATAAGTTCATTGGGGTCTTGAGGAAGCTATTTTGTTGGTTATCACTTAAATCACAGTGTTGCCGTGATAAGTGTGACACAATAATGGTGGAATGCTCAAGATAGTCGTATTCGGGGGGAGTAAAGGGGGCGAAAAATTGCTTCAAAATTTGAAGTAATTTTTGAATATCGTAGTAATGCTCAGTTGGAGAGAGGGATGAATCAAAGGATTCTCTATCCGTTCGCAGATTTTGGCGGCGCTGTTGCCATCCGCCCCGGGGATGACGCAGTTGGAAGTGCCCCTGAACATGACAATATTGACCAGGAGAGCGAAGCGTCCGTGGTCACATATTTCGAGCTGGCACGGATGATGGAACGGGCCAGCCGGCGCTTTACCGGCCTGTTGCGTGCCGAGCTGACGAAGCTCGGTGTCGACGATATCGGCCCGGCGCAGGCGATGGTTCTTCTGGCGATCGGCGATGCGGAAGTGTCGGTGGCGGAGCTTTTGGACCGTGGACATTATGTCGGCTCCAACGTTTCCTACTACCTGAAGCAGTTGGGCGACGGGGAGTATATCGACAGGGCTGCCTCCCAGCGCGACCGGCGCTCGGCCCGCATCAAGCTTTCGGACAAGGGCAGGCAACTCTGCGATGCCCTGCGCAAGGCGGCCGGCGCCTATGAACGTGTCCTCAGCCACGGCGAGCAGGACCGGCGCAATCTCGAAACCGCATTTCAAACGCTGCACCGGCTCGAGCTGGTTTGGGGGAATGCAACGCGCTACGGCATCTGAGATGCCCGCGCACAGGCTGTCCTTTCAACGGCTATAGGCAGGGAATATGCACGTAGCATTTGTACACCGGCGCGGCTTCTGCCAGTTCGCCGCTCTCGCGTCTCATTTGGCGCAGACGGGAAATGAAGTGACACTCGTGACGGAAACCGTGGATCAGCGGATTCCGTCAACGCGCGTCATTCGCCACCGAGCAGAACCCGGCCCGCAGGCCAATTCGCAGATGGCAAGGCACCTCGGTGTGTCTGACCATCATGTCCGGATCGGTCACCGGGTCGCCGAAACCTTCGATGCCATGGCCCGCCAGGGACAGGTGCCCGACGTTATCGTCGGGCACATCGGCTGGGGTGGTATGACCTTCGTCAAGGATGTGCTGCCCAACGTTCCGGCGCTCGGCTATTGCGAGTTTTTCTACCGCTCCGAAGGGGCCGATATCGGTTTTGCCCCTGACGACAAGCCCGACCAGGACACGCGCAAGCGGCTGCGGTTGCGCAACATGGCGCAACTCCTGACGCTGGATGCGATCGATGGCGGCTTCAGTCCGACCCAATGGCAAAGGAGCCTTTATCCGGCGGAACACCGCGCACGCATCGGCGTCTGCCACGAGGGCGTCGATACCCGCGTCTTCCGTCCTGACCCGTCGGCGTCGTTGAAGCTTCCGGACGGGCGGGTGCTGAAGGCGGGCGATCCGCCGATCGTGACCTTCGTCGCCCGTGATCTCGAGCCCTATCGCGGCTTCCCGCAGGCGCTGGAGGCAGCGGCAAAGGTCGCGAAGCGCCATCCCGACGCGCTCTTCGTTTTCGTCGGCGGCGACGGCGTCAGTTACGGCGCTCCGCCGCCCGGTGGTGGCTCCTGGAAAGACTACATGCTTCAGTCCCTGGATATCCCGGCCGACCGGTTCCTGTTTCCGGGCGTGGTGCCGCACGGCGTCCTGAAGCAACTGTTCCAGATATCGGCCGCCCATATCTATCTGACCTATCCTTTCGTGCTTTCCTGGTCGGTGCTGGAGGCCATGGCCTGCGGCGCGCTCGTCATCGGTTCGGATACGGCGCCGATGCAGGAGGTGTTGAGCTCCGGCCGCAACGGCCTGCTCGTTCCCTTCTTCGATACGGATGCGCTGGCGGAGGCGATCTCCGGCGCCTTGCAGCAGCCGGAGAAGTATTCCGAGTTGCGTGCAGCGGCCCGCCGCACGGTCGAACAAAGGTTCCGCCTGGGCGATTGCATTGCACGACAGATGACATTGCTGGATAAGGCGATGGGAAATCCTGGATCCACTCAAATATTACGGGTCTCATCTGCATAATACTTCAAAACCCGAAGTATTATTTCACGAAAAACGCAAATATAACTTATTGTGCAGTGCAAATAACCTTGATATGCTTTTTCTAGGTCGTTGAATTCGCCGGTTTATTTCGGATCGGCGGATTCAACTACAGAGAGAATTCGGTTGTATTGAGGGTGGCGCGTGCAAGGGTTGGTGTCTTCTGGCGTGAGGTATTCGCAGGCGAAGAGAAAGCTGGTGTTGGCCTCGGATCACGATAGGGCGAGTGTCCAGGGCAGTGGTATCGAGCACCTGGTTCATTTTCTTCCGGCAGGCGATCGGCCTGATGCGACCCTGGAAAACGTATTTCCGTTGATCGGGCTCGCTTTTTCAAGGGAGGGCGAGGCGGATCTCGCCGACGGCATCGTCTCGTTGCGGGCGCTTGGCACCGTCCCGGAGATCCCGATCAAGCGCTTGAGCGCCGAGGCCGTCAGCGAAAGTGCTGGGCTCATTCAGGCACTGGTCGACGGTGGTGTCGGGCGGCTTGCCCGGTTTTCGTCGGCAATCACCTCTGAGCTTGCGCTGCTTCGCCGTGAGCGCGAAACGCTGCTCGAAAACTACCGCGCGCTCGAAGATGCGTTCCAGGCACGCAACTGGGAGCCGGTCGCGGAAGTCTTTGCGCATGATCCCTATGTCGATCCCAAGGATGAAGGTATCGGCCATCTGATTGCCAATGCCTTTGTCGAGCAGCTCCTGCCGGTCTCGAGCCATGGCGTTGCCGGCATCGCCCTACACTTCAACTCGGTCCCGCGGGATGGCGGCGAGCTGGTCGTCGTCCTGAGTTATGTCGAGAGCGGCGAGGGGGTTGCCGAGTGGGCGGTGCCATTCTCGCAGCTCGTCCCAGGCTGGAACTTCTTTGCCCTGCCGCGCACCTGCGGGGGTGGCGCCAAAACATTGCGGTTGCGCGTTTCGACGACCGGTAGCGAAACGATCGGGCTTTCGCTCGGCTATCCCATCGCCAGCGAGCATTATACGGCACGGTCTGAGACCCGCCACGCCGACCTTGATCTGCGCCCTCTGGCGTTCCGCGTCTATACCGGCCTGCCCGGCGTCAAGCCGACGCGCATGCCGAACATGATCGCGCCGACCGCACTGCTCGACGGCCACTTCATCGAAGACTATCGTCTGTCGGTCGATCTGCTCAGCCAGATCGTCGACGTATCGGTGACGCCCGTCGTGCCGGAATTCCAGACGGTGCGCTTTCTCGAACACGAGCACGCCGTCGTCTGCCACCCGCTTGCAAATGGCGTGTCGGCCGGCGCCGTCGGTCGCGCTGTCGAGCCCGGCACCATATCCTTCTCCGCAAGCGCTGTGGTCGACCATCCCAAGGGCGCCCCGGCGGCCGTGAGCTTCCTGCTCGCTCCAGCGGGCTCGAACGCGCGCTCGGAAGTGGCCGAGCTTGCCCGCAAGGGATCGGTCAAGCCTTCGGCCTTCTTCAGTGGTTGGCGCGAAGTCACCAATGAGCAGCCGATCAACATCAATTTCCAGCTCGACGAGCCGGTGCGCCAACCCATGGATCTGATGATCCTCAGCCGCGCGGTAACCGACTCGGTCGATTTCTCCTGGCTCAAGGTGTCGGGCTTCCGGATGGTCAAGCAGTCGGGTGGTGCGTCTCATGTCCAGCAATAGCGATCCACGGGACCTCGTTGCGATCGCCATGCCGCTCTATGGCCACGCGGCACTGGCGCTCGAAGCACTCGAATCCGCGCTCGCCTCGGATCTTGAGGGCTGCCGTATTGCCATCGTCGTTTCGGTCGACGGCGACCCGCGACAGGAAACCTTCGACCAACTGCTGCTCTATTCTGCGGCCCACCCCGATATCCATGTGGTGTTTGGCCGCAATGCCGGCCCCGGCGGCGCGCGCAACCGCGCCATCAACTATGTGCTCGAACACCTGCCCGAGGCGAAGGCCGTCTATTTCCTCGACGCCGACAACCGCGTCCTGCCGGGCACGATCGAGACACTCTATCGGCGTCTGCATGAAAGCGGCGCCGGCTGGGTCTATACCAACATCGACACCTTCTCGGTGAGCTGGCGGGCCCATTATGGCAACCAGTATTCCAGGCTGGTCCACTGCATCACCGACAACATCTGCGACACCGGCTCGATGATTTCGATCGAAGTCTTCCAGGAAGGCGTTCGGTTCAACGACGACCGGCAGAACGGTTTCGAGGATTGGGAGTTCTGGCTTTCCTGCGTCGAGCACGGCTTCGTCGGAACGCCTTGCCACGACACGACGTTCGAATACCGCCTGCGCGCCGAAAGCCGTTTCAAGGAAGCCAACCGCGACCGCGCAACCTCCGTGAGCTTCCTCAGAAAGCGCCACAAGGCCCTGTTCCAGCGGCCGATGCTCGTCGATTTCGAGCATGAGGAGTGCCCGCGTTATCTCTTTGCGCGCACCGAAGACGCGGCCATCTCGTTCTTCACCGATCCGACGAAGCAACCGAAGCGGCTGCGGCTCGACGACATCATTCCGGCCTTCTGGGCAAGCACCGGCGAGCCCGACAACGTACATTTCCCGCCCTTCGTCATGGCCGGCAGCGGTGCGACGATCGATCTGCTCTTGCGCTCCCGCATGCTGCCCAACGTGCTTTGCCACCTGGAGCGCTTGAGCGAGAAGGCCAATGTGGTCTTCGTGCATCTCGGCAACGACGCGACGCAGCGCAAGATCGAGCCGACATTCCTCGACGCCGGCGCCCAGCATCTCGGCCAGCCGGATCTCATCTTCATATCGACGGCGCTCCTGCGTGACGTCATCCGCAACAACGCGCTCGACTGGTTCGCCTCGATCGGCACGCAGCAGGTCTGGCCGACCTCGGCGGTGCTCAATGTGCGCTTCCCGTTCCCGCGCGCCCTTCCGCGCCGCACGCTGATCACGCCGCAACAGGTGATGATCAATTGCGTCAACGCGATCGCCACCAGTCCGCTTCGCCGCACGGCCGGCCGTCGCTGGACCTGGCGACCCGCGCGGCTCATGCCCTATTCCGACCTGCACAAGGCCTTGCGAACGGAAATCGGCGGTTCGCCGGTGCTGCCGCTCGGGCATAGTGAAGCCGGCAAGAAGACCGCGGCACTTCTCGTGCCGAACGCGTCCTTTGGTGGCGCCGAGAAGGTCATCTATGCCGCCTCGCGCGAGCTCAGGGCCGCAGGCTACGAGACGCATCTGTTCGTGCTCGGAACCAGCCGCATGGACGTGATCGACGAATTCGATTCGAGCTTCGACTATGTTCATTTCTGGGATCAGGGCATCCCGGCCTGGGGCGGCTCCGGCTCGTTCCTCGGCCAGGATTTCATCGCCGACCACCATGAAGTCGACTGGGGTGCGCTGAAGGGCCAGCTTTCTGGCTTCGATCTCGTCATCAACAACCATGTGATGGCGATGCATCCGCTGATCGCGCGGCTGCGCTCGGAAGGCACGCGCACGGCCTGCTATCTGCACGTCGTCGACAACACGCCGTTCAAGCGCCCGGCGGGCCAGCCTTTTGCCGCCATCGCCCACGAGCATTGCTACGACGCCTTCCTCACCTGCTCCGAACAGCTGAAGTTCTACCTGCACAGCTTCGGCGTGCCGCTCGAAAAGATCTTTGCCGTTCCGAACGGCGCAAGTTTTTCCGTGCCACCCAAGGTGCTTGCAGATGTGCTGCAGGTGCGGCGGATCGAGCGCAAGGACGACCGGTTGCGTCTGCTCTACATGGGCCGTCTCGACCAGCAGAAAGGCATCGACCGTCTGGCTGCGACGATCTCCGAATTGCGGGCCGCACACGTGTCGTTCGACGCGCGGGCGATCGGTGGCGAGATCCTGGCGGACGCTTCGTTCTCCTGGACGGACCGGCTCAAGGAGCTGGGCGTCGACGTGCGTCCTCCGGTCTTTGCCAGCCGCGACCTGATCAAGGCGCTCGGCTGGGCCGATGTGCTGATCATGCCTTCGCGCTGGGAAGGTGCCCCGCTGATGATCGCCGAAGCCCAACAGCTCGGCTGCGTGCCGATCGCAACCGCGGTTGGCGCCGTCGACGAACTGATCGTCGATCGCGAGGACGGCATCCTGATTGATGCCTCCTCCGATCCCCAGGTGGTGCGCGATATGGTCAAGGCGATCGCCGAGGTCTCCCGCGATCGCAACCTGCTTGCGCCGATCATGGAAGGGTGCCTCAGAACCGCGGCCCGCCGCGCCTGGTCCAACTCCTTCTCGGAGTTCCTCGGCTGGTGCGATGGCGCCGTGAACAATTCCTCGCTTTCGCGCGCCAAGGTCATCCGGGCGCGTGAGACATCCAATACCGGCGTCGCAGCCGCAGGCTGATCGACCCGTACGACTTTTCAAAGAGAAGGGACTTACGCATGCGTCCAAGAATCCTCCTGACGGGTATTCCTGGTCATTACACGCGCCTCGCAAACGGCGCCAATGGCCTGTCGGTTTCCTATTCGGAACGGCAAAAACAGCCCGAATCCAAGGACGAGTTTCTTCAGGAGCTTCGCAACATCAGCAACACCGGCAACTATCTGATCGGTGAGGGCGCTCTGCGTGCTATTGCGCCCCACGCCAAGCAGATCCCGTTCTGGCATCTTTACAACGCCCACAAGAACGGCACCGGTTTCGATGAATTCAATAACAACTTCGACATCTGCGTGTTCACCTGCGCCAATCTGTTGCGCAAGGGGCTTTCTGCGGATGCCGAGGCTGATGTCTTGAGCAAGCTCAAGATGCCGATCGTCATGCTCGGCATCGGCCACCAGAACCGCAAGGACCTGGAAACAGGCCTGCCGGAGGGGACGAAGCGTCTGCTCGATGTTCTCAAGGACCGCGAGCACTATTTCCTGACCCGCGGCTACGAAACCGCCGGCTACCTGAAGGACCAGGGATTCAAATACGTCCGGCCAACCGGCTGCCCCTCGGTCTATTTCGCGCCGAACAACATGCGCGCGTCAATGAAGAAGCTGCCCGACGTCAAGATCGGCCAGGCAAAGACGATCTTCTCGGGCTATCTCGGCGCCAATCACGATTGTATCGTCGATGCGATCGCGCTCAACCCGGAAGGCGCCAAGCCCCAATACATCATCCAGGACGAATTCCTGCACTTCGACATGAAGGTCGAGCCGGATGCCGATGGAAGGGTCTTCGATTCAAGCTCGGGCAAGATGCTCGGCGAACTCGCTTTTCCGGGCGCCGAGCGCCAGAAGGTGCCGTTCGATGTGCGCACCTTCTTCGATACCAACATGTGGCGCGCCTGGGCCTCGCACATGGACTTCAATTTCGGCCGACGTTTCCACGGCTCGATCATCGCTATGCAGGCGGGCGTGCCGAGCCTGATGGTGGCCGTCGACGACCGCATGCGCGAAATGCTGGGCTTTACCGGCCTGCCGTCGGTCGATGTCCAGGAGCTCGAAAAAGCTGAGAACCGCGCGGAGTTCGTAGCCAGCCATCTGGCCGGGCTGAACGCCTCCGAGCTGGTCGATCGCTATTCCGATCGCGAGCGTAATTTCCGGACGGTGCTGCGCGAGATCGGCATTGGCCTCTAAACACTGATGCCTTGGGCACGTTCGACCCGAGGCGCTCAATTCATGAAGTTCGGGCGGCGTGGTGAGGATTGCAGATCCGCTTCCTCATGCCGCCCTCGCTCTTCCTCAACTCTGTCGGCCAGTCCACAAACCAGGTGTATCAATGCGTATCCTGCTCACCGGAATTCCCTCTTACCTCCAGCGTACCGTCGCGCGTGTTTCCGGTGCGACGGTCCATCACAAGCCCTATTTCGACGACATCCGAAGCAAGAAGGATCTGGTCGACCAGGTCAAGAAGATCGCCAACACCGGCAACTACCTGATCGGCGAGGGTGCAGCTTACGCCTTGCGCGGTCATGACGTGACCTATGTGCCGTTCTGGCATCTGGTCAACAGCCGCGGCGCCAACGACGTCTACGATGCCCTGAACAAGGAATTCGACATGTGCGTGTTCGCCTCGGCGAACCTACTGCGTCCGGGATACTCGGCCGATCTCGAAGCGGACGTGTTCGAGAAGCTGAAGATGCCCGTCTTGGTGATGGGTATCGGTATCCAGAAGCGTGAGGGTCTCAAGGAAAACCTGCCGGCCGGTACGTTGCGGTTCCTCGAGGTATTGAAGCAGAAGGAAAGCTTCTTCCTGACCCGCGGCTATTTCACCGCCGAGTTCCTGCGGGCTGAGGGCATGAAGTTCGTCAAGCCGACCGGCTGCCCCTCGCTGTTCTTCGCGCCCAACGAGATGCGCCACTCCTTGACCTCGCTTGCCAATGCCGATTTGGCGTCGTCACAGAAGCTCGCGCTCGGCGGCTATCTCGGCAGCGTTGCCGACACCATCGTCGATGCCCACGCGCTGCTGAAGCCCGAGAGCGTGGCAAGCTACGTCATCCAGGACGAGATCGTCGCCTATAACCTGACGCTGCCCGTCGATGACAACGCGCCCGTCTATGACCGCTCCAGCGGCCGCATCACCGGCAAGACCGAATACAAGCATCAGGAGAAGTGGCAGCGGCAGAACGAACTGTTGGTGTTCTTCGACACCAACCAGTGGCGCGCCTGGTCTTCCACCCGGGACCTCTGCATCGGCCGGCGTTTCCATGGCTGCGTCATCGGCATGCAGGCGGGCACGCCCTCCCTGATGATCGCCGTCGACGACCGCATGCGCGAGATGCTCGAATTCATCGGCTTCCCCTATATCGAGGCGGGCGTCTGGAATCGTGAGGCGGACAAGAAGGCGCATCTCGCCAGCTTCCTGTCGAAGATCGATGCGCAGGCGGTTACCGAACGCTATTCGGCATGCGAGGCGAACTTCCAAAGTGCGCTGAAACAGGTTGGCATCTAATCTGCCCCTGACACGAGCAGCGTCCTTGGCGCTGCTCGTTGCCGCCCTGGTCTCCTGGGCGGCGCTTTCGCGTGGCGCTCCGGCGTTCGCGGGGGAGGCTGCGGCTGCCCGCTACGGCGTCAATCGGCTCAATCTCGCCTGGCTGGAGCGCGCGGAGCAGGAACGCATCCTTCGCGAAATTGCCGACAGCGGCGCGACGCATGTGCGGCTATCGCTGTCGCGCCCCGTCGACAAAAGCATCGACGGGCTGGAGATCGCCAATCGGCTGGGGCTGCGGATCCTGCTCGAAATCCAGCTGTCGAACAAAAGCTATTATCCGGACAGCGTTCACCCGCGCACCGGCTTCGGGCGCATCTGGGATATCAACCGGTTGTCCGATCTGGATCTTGATCGTTACCGCGCCGGCCTGACGTCAGCACTTCAGCGCATCGATGTCCTCGGCATCCGTCTGGATGCGGTAGAACCCGGAAACGAGATCAATCTCGCCGGCTATAACGGCGACCTCGCCGTCTACGAGAAGCCGGGCCAGGCGACGCCGCGACATCTCGGCGAACTCACAGATCCTGAGACCTTCGGAAAAGGTCTCGACAACTATGTCGAGGCGCTGAAGATCACCCGCGACGCCGTCAGAGAGAGCGCCAACAGCGAGGCGATCATCGTCTCCGCCGGGCTCTCCGACATGGGGCCCAAGGAAGCAGACCGGCAGGGGATGGAGCGGCTGGATCCGGGCGAGGTGATTGCCCTTTTGAAGGCGCGGGGCATGGACAAACTCGTCGACGCCTATGGCATTCACATCTATCCGGCGCGCAAGGATAAAGCGGCGATCACGTCGATCGTCACCAGACTTCTCGATTTCTGCGCACCTGCCGACCGGGGACGGCCGTGCTGGGTGACGGAATGGGGGATTGCCAACACGGCGCGCAGTTGCCCCGTCGACGATCGTGAACGCGAAGGGGCGATGTCGGCCATGCGGACGGTCTTCGAGCGGTTTGCCGAGGAAAAACGCCTGGATGCCGCCTACTACTATGACTGGGACACTCAGCAGAATTACCGGTTATGGCGCTGCGGTCGTCTGAGCCCGGCCGGCGTGCTCGCGATCGAACCGGCCAAGGACGGTTGAAAACCGTACAGGTCGCGCGGGCCGAAGCGTTCGGTGTCGGATCAGCGCCGCGTTGCGCGGCTCGTCGCCGGCTCAAGCCCCTTCCCGCGGTAGGTGACGGGAATGCCGAGTTCCTCGTGGGTCCGCGCCAGCGTTTCCAGCCACGTCGCCAGTTCCTCCGGCACCTTTTCGTCTCCGGTCTCCATCGCCTCGATCCATGCCAGGTTGCAATGGAGGGCGCTTGCCAGATTGATCGGCGTCCAACGAAGAACGAGAAGGCATTGGGTGAAACGGGCGGGGGTCATCGGTTGTGCTCAAGGTTGCATGTGGAATGGATGAAGCAGGCTTTACACGTCGAAATAAGTCAAGGTGATGACTTGCCGCGGCCAAAAGCCGTGATCTTTTCGTGAGTTAGAATTGATTGGGCAAAATGCCGCAGCGCAGCATGCGTTTGGCGCCTTTCACACGGCATTTGCCGGGAACGCCTGGAACCGATTGCCACGCCCAAGAAGCCAAATCGGCAAAATGCGGGACTGACTGTCGCTCAGCAGGGGGTTCTCTGCCCCGAACCGGTGCGAATCGCGCGCCTTTGAGGTTGAATGGCCGCAAATTCCGAGGACTGATTCGGTCCTGGACAAAGCGCTGAGGCGATCAACCGTTGCATGCACCCCTCTACCAGACCGCGATCAACATCGCCGCGAAGGCCGCGTTCTATCTGTCGCTCGCGATGCTGCTGCCGGCCGCCGTCGATCTGTTCTATGGCCACCCCAACTGGAGGGTCTTTGCCGGTTCGGCCTTTGCGACTGGCGGGCTGTCGCTCCTGGCGATCGCTGCCACGCAGGGCGGCTCGCCGCTGTTCAGCCGCAAGATGGGCTTTCTCGTCGTCAATCTTCTCTGGATCGTCGTCTCGCTGGTCGGCGCCATGCCCTTCTGGCTGTCGTCGCTGAAGCTCGATTTCGCCAAGGCCTTCTTCGAATCGGTGTCCGGCATCACCACGACGGGGTCGACCGTCATCAGCGGCCTTGACCATGCGCCTCCAGGCATTCTTCTCTGGCGCTCGATCCTGCACTGGCTCGGCGGTATCGGGATCGTGGCGCTCGGGCTCTTCGTCATGCCCTATCTCAGGGTCGGCGGCATGTCCTTCTTCAAGATGGAGTCCTCGGACACCACCGAAAAGCCTTTCGCCCGCATCGTCACCTTCACGCGTGCCTTCATCCTGATCTATGTCGTGATGACGGTGACGTGCACGATCATCTTCTCCTATCTGGGCATGAGCCGCTTCGACGCGATCAACCACGCGATGTCGACGGTCGCGACCGGTGGCTTTTCCACCCACGATGCCTCGCTCGGCTACTTCAACAGCCTGCCGATCCTCTGGGTCGCAACCTTTTTCATGACGCTCAGCAGCCTGCCGTTTTCCGTGCTCATCCTCTTCATTGTCCGTGGCCGGCTCGACACGCTGAAGGATCCGCAGATCATTGTCTTTCTGTCCTATCTGACGGCCCTCGCGCTCGCCGCAAGCCTTTACCAGCGGATCGTCAACGGGGTCTCGGCGCACGAGGCGTTGGCGCACGGCTTCTTCACCGTCTCCTCCATCCTGTCGACCACCGGTTTTGCCAGCGACGATTACATGCTCTGGGGTGAGTTTATTGTCGCGCTAGCCTTTGCGGCCACCTTCATGGGCGGCTGCTCCGGCTCGACGGCGGGCGGCATGAAGGCCTACCGCTTCATCATCATCTTCAATTCGATCCGCGCAGGCCTTTTCAAGCTGATCTACCCGAACGCGATCCACACCGTGCGCTACGGAAAAACCTTGGTCGATATCGACGTGCAGCGCACCGTGTTCATGTTTTTCACGGCCTACATGTTCATCTGGGCCTTCGGCAGCCTGGCGATGGGCGCCATGGGTTACGATCTCGTCACGGCGGTGTCGGCGGTCGCAACGGCGCTTTCCAACGTTGGCGCCGGGCTCGGCCCGATCATCGGGCCGGCCGGCAACTTCTCCACGCTCACCGACCCGGCGCTCTATCTCCTGTCGCTCATGATGCTGCTCGGCCGTCTGGAGATCCTGACGGTGCTCGTCATCCTGACACCGCTCTTCTGGAGGAACTGAGCGACAGGTCGAAACGAGGCGCGCCCTGTCATGCAGCCTCGGTCTTGCGGCGCGTGCCGGCGCTTTCGATGTAGTACTTCTCGTAGCGGTGGCGATAATGCTCGGCACCGCCAAAGTCGCTGTACTTTGCCAGTTCCTGCATATCGGTCTTGTTGAGAATCACGCCGAGGATCTTGGCGTTGATCTGCGGCTCCGAATGCAAGAGGTCGCGCACCAGCCGCGACGGCGTCCGTCCCCATTCGGCGACGAAGAGGAAACCGTCCGCAAGCGGCGAGAAGGCCTTGGCATCGACGACCGGGGCGAGGGCCGCAAGATCGACGACGACATAGTCGAACGACTTGCGGGCGTTGTCGATGAGCTCTGCCATGGCCGGCGAGGCGAGCAGCTCATGGCTGTCATAGGGCTCGTTGCCGTCCACAGCTTCACCGCCGACCGGCAGGATCGCAAGTTTCGTCTGCTGGTCGATCTTGATGCCCGCCGGCCAGGATGCCTGCCCGGTCAACGCTTCAACCAGACCCGCCTTCGGCGGCGGATTGATCATCTTGCTCAGACCTGGCTTGCGGATATCGGCATCGATCAAAAGGGTCTTCTTGCCGCTTGCAGCGAGAAGCGCCGCAAAATTCGCGGCGATGATCGACTTGCCTTCATCGGGCACCGCCGAGGCGATGCCGATGACGCGCGAGCCGTTGCCGGTCAGCATTCTGTCGCAGGCGAGCTTGGCGTTGCGGAAGGTCTCGGTGAAGGAAGAGCGGGGAGCGTCGAGCACGATACGGCTGAGCCGTTCGAACGACGGCGCTCCTTGTGTGACCGGCGGCGGCATCTTGTTCTTCATCAGCTTGGCGCGAACGAGATCCGTCGTTCCCGGATGACGCGGGCCGACCAGCGGAATGTAGCCGAACGACCGGTGACCGAGGATGGCGCGCACGTCGCCTTCGAGCCGGAACGTCCGCTCGCGGAACTCCTGGAACGCGGCAAACGCGCCGCCCGCCATCAGGCCGAGCACGGCCGAAAGCGCCAGCACCATCGTCTTCTTCGGGCTCGACGGTGAGGTCGGGACGCCGGCGCTCGAAATCACCCGCGCCTTGGCGATCGGGAAGGAGCGCTGCTGCGAGGCCTGCTCGTAGCGGTTCAGATAGGTTTCATAGAGCGTCTTCAGTGCGGCCGCCCTCTGCTCCAGTTCGCGCAGGTGCACGAGCGAGAGATTGGCGTTCGCGTTGCGGCCGGTGGTACCTTCGATGTTTTCGCGCAGCGACGCTTCGCGTGAGCGCGCCACCTCGTATTCGTTGCGGTAGCTTGCCGTCAGCTGCTGCAGTTCCTGGAAGATCTGGCGGCCGACATCGGTCTTCTCCTTGCGCAGCGACACGGCCTGCGGGTGGTCGGCGCCGAAACTCTGGCTCACGTCCTGTTCACGCTTGCTGACCGCAAGGTAGCGCGTGCGCAGATCACGGATGACCGAGTTGTCGCCTTCCTTGGCGGAAATCGTTGCATTCTTGACGGCCGTCTCCGGTCCCTGGTCGACGATCGCCTGGAACTGCTTGTAGCGCGCCGAGGCGCTTGCGCTATCGGCCTGGGCAATGATCAGCTGGCTGTTGAGATCAGCCAGTTGCTGTTCCGACATGAGTTCGCCGCGCGCCAGCGTCAGGCCGTTTTCGCTGCGGTATTTTTCCACCTCCAGCGCGGCAGCCTGGGTGCGCTGTCGAAGGTCTGCAAGACGTTCCTGCAGCCAGACCGACGCTCGTTCCGTCGCCTCGAAGTTGGCGTTGAGCTGGTCGTTGAGATAGGCATCAGCATAGGTGCGAACGATGCCAGCGGCGAGCTGCGGATCGCTCGAGCGATAGGCCAGCGAAACGACGGAGCTTCGCGTCACGCGTTCGACGGCCAGTCCCTGCTGCAGCAGTGCCGCTGCCTTTTGCCTCCGACCGTTACGGGCCATATCCTCGGAAATCTCCGGTCCGCTCGAGAAAATGCTCGTAACCGACTTCAGCCCGTCCTTGACGACGTCGAACGGCGAGCGCGGCGGATTGAGGACGGTGTCGTTGTCGGCAAGGTTCATCTTGTCGACGACACGCAGGGCAAGTTCGCCGGATTTCAGGATTTCCACGGCGCTGGCAATCTGGGTGTCGAGCAGGGCGCTGTTTTGCGGCGGCGCCTGCTCTTCGGCAAATTTCGACAGGTTTTCGTCGAGAAGGACCTGCGTTGCCGATGTGTAGAGCGGTGTTGCGAAGACCAGGTAGGCGACACCGAGGGCGATGAAGAGCGCCACGAACAGGCCGACCATTCTGGCGCGACGCAAGACGACCGAAAACAGACGATCGAGGTCGATGAAGCCGTCGGGCTCCTCCACGTTGCGCGGTACGACACTGTTGAAGGGGAGACTTCTTTGGTTCATTGGGTCGCTCTGTCCGTTTCCCTTTGGTCCGAAGGCTGGCGCCTCTTCTTTTCAAAAGAGGCGCCGAAGCCAGTTATGCGGCGCGGATGCGGCCTTCGTGAGACAGGACCATGTCCTTGACCGAAGCATAGACCGCGTCGCCGAGATCGGAACGCGCCAGCGCGAAGGCGACATTGGCGGCGATGAAGCCTTCCTTGGAGCCGCAGTCGAACGTGCGTCCATCATAGGGATGGGCGTGAAACGCTTGATTTTGCGACAGTTTCAGCATGCCGTCGGTCAACTGGATCTCGTTTCCGGCGCCGCGCGGCTGGTGGGCGAGGATGTCGAAGATCTGCGGCTGCAGGATGTAGCGACCGTTCAGATAAAAATTGGACGGGGCTTCGCCCACGCGCGGTTTTTCGACCATTTGGGTGACTTCGAACCCATAGGGGACGGCGGCACCCTTGCCGACGATGCCATATTTCGACGCATCTTCCGGTGCGCATTGCTCGACGCCGACGACGTTGCCGCCGGTCTGGCGGTAGAGGTCGACAAGACCGGCCATGCAGCCGCGTCCGCCGTGGCAAAGCATGTCCGGCAGGAGCAGCGCGAAGGGCTCGTCGCCGATGAGATCGCGAGCGCACCAGACGGCATGGCCGAGGCCGAGCGGCGCCTGCTGCCGGGTAAAGCTGACGGAACCGGCGCGCGGCAGCATCTCCTCCAGTTCGGAAATCTGGGCGTTCTTGCCGGAGCGGGTCAGCGACGAGATGAGTTCAGGCGTGTCGTCGAAGTGGTCTTCGATCGCCTGCTTGTTGCGGCTGGTCACGAAAACGATGTGCTCGATGCCCGCCTCGCGGGCTTCATCGACCGCATATTGCACGACCGGACGATCGACGATCGTCAACATCTCCTTCGGTATCGCCTTCGTCGCGGGAAGAAACCGCGTTCCATTGCCGGCGACCGGGATCACAGCTTTCCTGACGGTCCTGATACGGTCCATGGTCTTATCCTTTACTTACGTGCGGGCTTCCGCCCGAGGTGGGTCGTTCGGCCGCCACCGTCGAGGTGGCAGGCGTCATGCGTGCGATTGGCGCAAGCAGCCGGCGCAATCGCACGGCGATCGGCATTCTGAGGTGCCGAAGCGCTCTGGGGTTGGTCAGAGCCACCCGGGTGGCTCCGGCCAGCGATCTGGATTTCAGGTGTTCGACGAGGCGAAGGAAGGCGTGCGCTTCCACGAGGCTTCTCTCGCGCCGGCGCTGCATCGCCATCGCCTCACCATCGAGCGTGTGCCTGGCTAGGAATTCCCGGTCGGCCGTCATCATCGCTTCGATGTGGCGCAGTTCGAGCACGCGCGAGATCGAGCCTTCCCTGATGTGATAGCAATAGCCCGCGGAGGGATCGATGGCGCAGCGGCCGCCACGGGCAAGCGCCGAGGCGAGCAGGATGTAATCCTCGCCGATCCGGATCGTTTCCTCGAAGCGCAAGCGATGGTCGTTGAGGAACCGACGCTCGAAGATCGGCTTCATGTAGCCGAAATTGAAGGTCGAGCGGAAAAGCACGTTCGAACCGATGAAGGCCGCAAGCGTCAACGTCCGTCGGCGCTCAAGCTCGGCTTCGGGGAACATGCGCTCCAGTCGCCCGTCGAGATTGAGGACGTCGATATTGTCGACCGCGATCGAGGCTTCGGTCGCGGAGGCGATACCCATCATCCGCGACAGTCGCTCCAGGCTGACGGTATCGTCCGCGTCGAGAATGGCGATCCAGGTGCCGCGCGCCGCTTCGAGGCCGGCATTGCGCGCGCCTCCAGGCCCGCGGTTTTCGGCAAGCCGCAGCAGCCGCACGCGCGGATCTGCGAGTTCCTCGACGACCGCGCAGGTCTCGTCCTTCGAGCAATCGTCGACGACGATCACTTCGACATCGACGCCTTTCTGCGCGAGCGCACTGTCGATGGCGCGTCGGACCGTTTCGGCAGCGTTATAGGCCGCGATGACGAAGCTGACGTCGGGGGCGCGTTGCGTCATCAGGCGGTCGCTGCTCCGTATTGCTGAAGCTCGCGCACGCCGATGAGGCCGCTGACGACGCCCGCATGCATGATTGCGCGCAGCGCGTAGCGGGAGCGGGCGACCGGCGAGCCAAGCAGCAGCAGACTGGCGACCGCGCAATAGCCTGATTTCGCCGTCGCGCGGACGATTTCGGCAACACGGCTGCCGGCTTGACCCGGTTCACCCAAGAGCCGGCCATGAGTCTGGCCGGAACGGAAGCGCCGTTTCGCCAGCCAGGCAAGCCGCGCGCGTTTCTCCGGTACCGGTTCGAAGACCAGCGCATCGGGCGCATAGGCCAGACGCCCGCCATCCGCATGCATGTGGCGGAAAAACTCCGTATCCTCGCCGCCCGTCTGCCCGAGCGCCAAGTTGAACCGCCTGTTGAAGACGACCGGGCGAGTGAGATCGATGAGGACATTGCAGGTATAGCCCGTGCGGATCTCGCCATCGACCCAGACCGGCCGGGTCGAATGAAAATCGCCGCGGCGCATCCAGTTCGGGGCGGACAGCGTGTACTCGGCGCGAACCGGGCCGAGCACGACATCGGCGCCGGTTGTCTGCGCGGTATCGAGCAATTGCACGAGCCAGGTCCTCGACACCGTCTCGTCATCGTCGACGAAGGCGAGATAGTGCCCGGTGCTGTTGTCGAGACAGGCGTTGCGGGCGATCGAAATGTTGGACGCCGGGCAATGCACGTAGAGGATCTCGCAAGGCATGGTCGGGCGCATCTGATTGACCAGCGCCTCGGCACTCGGCGTCACGTCGTTGTCGGCGACGATAATGCGGATCGCAACATCTGCAGGCACGGTGATGAGCGCGAGGGAATGCAGCGTTTCTGCAAGTTCCGGCCGGCGAAACGTGCACACCGCTATGTCGATCTGCGTCTGCGCGACTGTGCTGGTCATGGTGCCACCCTCCGGTTACGCGTGGTGAGCAATTCCCGCCAGAAGCCGGCCGACCAGGCAAAATGCATGACCATTGCCGAAACGGCAGCGAGCGGGCCGTAGGGGTTCTTCTGGCCGAGCGCCATCCACATGCCGTAACCGATGCAGGCCGCAGCCCAGAGCACGACCGGAACGACCGCAAGCCAGCTGACGACCGCGAGCAGCGCGCCGACGGCGACCGGCGCGACGGCCAGCGGCAGCAGCTGCCTGAGGCTCGGCCAGGCGCGGTGCTTCAACACATTGCGCGCACGTCCGCGGCCATAGGCGAAATACTGGCGGAAGAGCGGCCCGACCTTGGCGCGGGGGTAGTAGACCATGCTGGTCCGGTCGGTCATCCAGATGCGGTAGCCTGCCTGACGGAAGCGATAGTCGAACTCCGCATCTTCGTTGTGGCTGAAGATCTCGTCATAGCCGCCGATCGCCTGGAAGGCGGAAACGCGCATCAACGCATGGTGACCGTGATCGGCCCAGTGGCTCGTCGCGCCCAGCCGGTGCTTGGCTCCGCCATTGCCGAGCTTGGAATTCTGGGCGTAGGCCGTGGCCTTCTGGAAGGGCGTGAAGCCAACCGTCTGCATGGCGACGACGACGGAGTCCGCGCCGGTCTGAAGCGCTTCTTCGACGAGACGTTCGCAGTAATCGTCCGGATATGTGCCGTGCGCATCGATGCGGATCATGTAGTCGAAGTCGGCGCCGTGGCGCGCGACGGCGAGATTGATCGCCGCGCTCTGGATGCGTCTCGGATTGTCGAGCACCAGCACGGCCGTATCCTTCTCGGCCAGACGCGCCGCGATCTCGCGGGTGCCGTCGGTGCTGCCGCCGTCAGCGATCAGAATGGCACCGTTGAGGCGCCTTGCCGCGGGTAGCAAGGCTTCGACGAGGCCTTGCAGATGTTCGGCCTCGTTGAGGCAGGGAATGACGATGAGAATACGCATGCTCATGACAATCCACCTTCGTTTTGGGGCGTTGAGGCATTTTGATGTGCTTGCGGGAATTCCAGCGCGATGCGCGGCGGGGCGGCGGACGTAACGGCCGACAGGCGGCGCACGAGACCCTCGCAATCGCTGCGATTGAAGATCCAGGTTTCCGGCGCGCAGGCAGCGATCCTCCGGGACGTGGCGTCGTAAATCTCTGAGGTCATCGACCCCATGAGCGCGGCAAGTGTGGCGGGATCAGCTTCGTCGAGCAGCACGCCAAGGCCGCATATGGCCAGGAACCGCGCGGTCTCGGTGCCGCGCAGCGCGATCGGCACCCGCCCAAAGCGGCAGCCTTCATAGAGCCGGTTCGGCAGCAGCCATTTGGAGTTCTGGCCTTCCTCGAAGAAGTCGATCGCCCAGGTGAAGTGCACGTCGGAGTAGATCGCGCCAAGCTCTTCCGGGCTGCGATAGGGGCCGTGGAACGTCATGAAAGGTTCGTTGCGGATGAAGCCGTCGAAGTCGTCGAACTCGCGATGGGCCGGCCGGCCGCGCAAAACGATTTCGAAGCGACCCTCCATGCGGCGCGAGAAGTCCGCCAGCAGCGCCAGCGATTTGCGGCAGCGCAGGGCACCGAACCAGCCGATCCGCCACGGGCCATCTGTCGGTGCGGCGGCAGCGGTCACCGATGGTCGCGCATCGTTTACATCGAGCTCGAGTACCTTGTTCTCAAGCATCATGGTCGGGGCCGAGATACCCGATAGCGGGCGGAAATAGTTTTCGACGAATGCGGGAGAACTGGTGATCAAGAGGCGCGCGTCACGGCCGAGCACGCGCTCGCTTGCCCGCAATGCCTTGCCAGCGATGCCGGGGGACAGGAGTAGGCGGTGAATGTCGAGGCATTCGTAGACAATCGGCACGTCACCGCCAAAGAGGCTGACGGCCTTTCTGGCGATGGCCAACATGTCGAGGTTGCGGGCAATGATCAGGTCTGGACGTTCGACGCCCCGCAGCGCCTGCTTCAGCGAGATACAGCTTTTCGCGATCGCACCGACACGCTGGACGAACCGACCGTCATGCGTGGTGCCGAGCTCGACCGGCACGATTCCCTCGATCGTCGCCAGCGGGTTTGCGTCGCGCCTGAAGCCTGCAAGCGTCAGCTGTGCGCCGCCTGCAAGCAACATCAGCACCCGCCGGCGAACGGCGGGGTCGGCAAGATCCTGTGCGAAGTAAAGTATCTTCAGCATGAACATCCAGTTTTCTGTCCGGCCGCGCCGGGCATGGTTCAAATTTCGCGCCGTGCAGCGGCGGGAGCCAGGCTGCCGACCGTGCTCCCGCTCGTCGGCTAGTTCGTCTTGCAGGCAATCGACTCAGGGAACTGGCAGTCATCCCCCGGTGCGGTGAAAGCCAACCGGTCGACCTGCATCATCGAGGGGCCCTTGTAGGCAAAGGCGCCCATCCAATCCGTCAGGGTGTCCGTTCCCCAAAGGCTGAAGAAAATCTTCTGCGGATTGGCCGGGATCTTTGCGGGGTCGGTGACCTCGTGGACCAGTTCGCCATTCACGTAATAGCGAATGCGCTCCTTCTCCCAGACGAAGGCGTAGTCGTTGAAGCCCTGGTTGGCACCTCCCGGCACATCGACCAGCTTCTCGTTGCCGCCCTTGGCCGAGACGTATTGGTTGATCTGCACCTTCGCCGGGTTCTTGCCGAGCACTTCGAAATCGATCTCGTCATGCGGCTTCTTGTCGGCTGGCCCGATATAGGTGAAGAAGGCGGAGTTCAGCCCCGAGCCGTCGGCCGTCTTGATCCGCGCCTCGTAGGTGCCGTAGCTGAAGCGCTTGCGGGTCTGGATTTCGCCGCAGGCGTAATTGCGCTCGCCGAGTTTTCCTTCGGTAAACGTCAGTTCGGCGATGCCGTTGGCGACTTTCGCCTGCTTTTTCGACCAGGTGCAGTTTTGATGCGCGCCATTGTTCCAGCCGTCCGAGACGTACCAGACGGCAGTGTCGAGCGTATCGAAATTGTCGATGAAAGAGGTACCCGTAGCGGATCCTTCGGCCAGGGCCGGGCCGGCAAGGCCGGCGGCGAGGAGGGTGAGCAGGGCGAGGCGGTGAGGTCGTTTCGATCTCATGGTCAGGTCCTTTGCTGGGGGGAGGGACCGGCGCGAACAGCCCCTGTCCGCGCACGCATGTCGCGGGCGGAGCCGGTCCGGCTGCCGGTGAGAATTGCGGTGAGGGCGGGCAGCCAGCGCTCGGAAAGCGCGTAGGCGCCAGCGAGGAGGGCGATCGTGATGAGCGGAACCACGCAGTAGAACGCCGGATAGTAGCCGATGTCCGATCGGTTCCAGATCATCCAGAGAAGCACGAGCAGCGGAAAATGCGTGCAGAAGATCCAGAAGCTAAGGCCACTGCCGCGAGAGAGCGCCGCGCCGATGTTCGTGCGCACGAGCAGTGCGGAAACAGCCCAGGAGCCGACGATGCCGGAAATCGCAATCAGGCTGCGCAGCATTTCGAGCCACACGGGAAAGTTCGGCCCAAACTGAAAGAGCAGGACGGACAAGAGCACGGCTGCGCTCAGGAACGCGATGGTAATCGGCCAGGAAAAGCGATCGAAGCTGCGGACGTCGATGCGATGCAGGCTCATGTAGATGCCGGCGCTAAACCCGAAGAGGATCGACTTCTTCAGAAAGATGCCGTTCGGAACGGGCAAAACCGCATAGGCGAAGAGGACGGCGAGCGTCTGTGCCGGATAGCGCTTGATCAGCCAGGCGAGCACCGGCGAAAGAACGATACAAAGCAGGAGGTCGCGGAGGAAATAGAGCGGCAGATTGACCGGCAGATCCTCAAGCGCGAAGGCCAGGCTCAGCCATTCCCTGGGGCTGGCTCCGACGACCTCGGGCAGGTAGCCCGAACTGATGTCCTTGGTCTGCGCGACGAAAACCAGCGCGAGAAACGCCAGGTTCCACAACAGAAACGGCAACAGAACGGTTCGTGCCTTGGTCTTCAGCATCCGGCCGTAATCGAAATTGTCGAGGCCGCGGCGGAACAGGAGATAACCGGAAATCGCGCTAAGACACGGGACACCGACACGGAAGAGGCTGTCGCCCAGGAAAATGCGCAACCAGTCGATGCCGCCATAGGTGCCGACATACGGACTGGTCGCCGGATCATAGGGCACATGCACGAAGACAATGCCCGAGATCAGCACGATGCGCATCAGATTGATCCGCGAGGAGATATTCGCGTTCACATCAACGATATCCGTCACCCCCATCTGGCAGCGCGTTTTGAAGCGGCCGTTTCAACAGAGCAGACCAGAGCCCGCACCCAGAAGATTAGGCTCGGGCACGGATCAAAATATGGCGTCGCAACAAACGAATCGCCCTTGGTGTGCTGCGGTGCAACATTAGGAAATTCGATTATTGTAGGAAAATAGGCCTATCCACTTGAGTGGAGTGGGAAAAAACCACGACCTGGGCGTCAGTTGGGGAATATTACCAACGACTGATTTTCTGATGCTTATGCTTGTCGAAGTGTCTGTGTAACGCTGAGAAGTTGTGCGCTTTTTCTTCAACTTTTCAGTAGAAACGATCACGCAAGCGTTATTCCTCGCCGAAATACGGCAAGGGTGGGGCAGCCTTTGGCGCTTTACCAGCCGCTACTCGGCTGCGGCCGGCACCGAGGTCGCAGCACCCCGGGAACGAACCATATCGTTGAGCTTCGCCAACAGCGGCCGTTCGGTGGCGAGCACCAGCACCAGGTAGATCAGGCCACCGATCGCCGCACCGGCGAGAACCTGAAGCACCGCGCTTGGAAGCAGCGCGCCGCAGTTGTCCAGCAACAATCTGACGATGACAGCCATAATGAAGGCCGAGACCAGCGGCCTCACCGAAATCAGGAAGCCGCGCAGGAAGGGCAACTGGTCGGCGCGAAAGACAACCCAGGAATAGCCGACGAGCGTCGCGAGGTTCACGAGGCAGAGCGCGATCATCGCTTCGACCAGCGATCCCCCGATCGCGCCATAGGCGACGGCGGCGGTGGTGGCGATCGCCCGGATCACCGCCCACCAGAAGAGGGTCGCGCCCTGGCCGATACCCTTGAGATAGGGAATGTAAGTGCTGCAGGGTGTCAGCAGGCCCTTCGACAGGGCGAGCAAGCCGAGCACCGGCCAGGCTGAAGCCCATTGCTGGCCGAAGAGCACGAGCATCGCCGGCTCGGCAAGCGCCCAGAGGCCGAACATCATCGGCGCGAGCAGCACGGTGGTGACCTGCGTGCTGAGCATCAGCGCCTGCGAGCGCCGCTGCCGGTCTTCGCCCATATGGCTGAAGGCGGGAAAGAGGACGCCCATGACCGCCGAAAGGACGATCTGGTTGGGAATGCTGGAAAAGCGGTTCGCCGCCGAGTAGGCGCCGGCATCCGAGAGACCGAGATAGCGGCTGATGACGACCATCGGCGATTGGAAGGTGATGAAGTTGGCGATCTCGGAGCCCATCATGCCGAAGCTGAAGCGGCAGAGCGAAAGAACGCGCCGTGCCGAAAACACGAAACGCGGGACGTAGCCGGAGACGGCATAGAGCCCGGCAAGCCGGATGAACGCCGAAACGAAAAGCTGCGCAAGCAGCGACCACACCCCGAAGCCGAGAAGCGCTGCCCCAACCGCGACGAGGGCGCCGAGGATTTCCGAGAGCATCGTCCAGACTGCGTCCTTGCTGAAATTCATCCGGCGGGCAAGCAGCGCATAGGCGACATCGCCCACAAGCTGCAGCGGGATGAGCAGGCTCATGATCTGCAGCAGATGGCTTGCCTCCGGTGCGCCGAGCAAGGTCGCGAGCGGTCCGGCGAAGACGAAAAGTCCAAGCGCCATCATCAGCGAGACCGCCAAATTGGCCCAGAATGCGGAGTGGATGAGCTCCATGTCCTCATCGCGCTGGATGACCAGAGCCGAGGCAAGACCGGCGCTACCGATCATCGCCAGAAACTGCACGACTGTGAGCGCGACGGCGACCGTTCCGAACTCTTCCGGCGTCAGGATGCGCGCCAGAATCGGCACGGTGACAAACTTCAGCCCGAATGTGCCTGTCTTTGAAAGGACGCTCCAGCCGACGTTCCGAGTCACAGACTTGGCGTTTACGTTTGAAGGCATGTGAGCATCCCGTGATGCCTTTGAAGGATTTCCGACAAAGGGCAAGCGCTAGATTAGAGGTCGCGACCCGGTGGGAGGAGACCACGCACTACTCTTTTAGAGAAACCGCAGGGGCGAAAAGATGGCGAAGCTAACTGTTATTATTCCCTACTACCAGAAGGAGCCGGGTATTCTTCGGCGCGCGCTCGCGTCCGTCTTTGCCCAGAGCTATCAAGACTTCCATGTCCTGGTGATAGACGATCAATCTCCTTACCCGATCGATGAGGAATTGAACCCGCTTGCCGATAGCGAGCGGGCGCGCCTGACGGTGATCCGCCAGGAAAACAAGGGTCCCGGCGGTGCGCGCAACACCGGGCTCGACAACGTTCCGACCGACTCGACCTTCGCCGCATTCCTCGATTCCGATGATATCTGGACCGTCGATCACCTCCAGAATGCAGTCGACAGCATGAGCCGCTATGGCGCCGACTGCTACTGGGCGTCGATCACCGGCAGCGAGGCATTCTACTACCATTTCGGCGTGGCCGACCTCGCAGAGAGCGATACGGTCGTGCGCCTACAGGAAAGCCCGCTTGTCGTCGAAATTCCAGATCTTTCCAATGTCATGCTGCGGAACTGGAGCTTCCTGCACCTCTCCTGCATGGTGATTGGCCGCCGGCTTTTCGAGACGGTGCGCTTTGATGCCGAGTTGCGTCTTGCGGCCGAGGACGTGCTGTTCTTCTGCGACTGCATTCTGGCTTCCAGCCGCGTCGTGCTTTGCGATGCGGCCGGTGCCGTGCGCGGGGAGGGCATCAACATCTTTCACTCGATCGACAACGATTCGCCGCAGTTCCTGCAGCAGCAGTTCAACACCTTCGTTGCGCTCGAGACGCTGGAGCACCGGCTTTCGCGCAAGCCATCGGCCGTCGCGTCGATCCAGTCCTACCAGCATACGGCCCGGCGCCAGGCGCTCTGGAGCCAGGCGCGCCGTCTGAAGCGGCGCAAGTCGCCACAGTTCCGGCTGCTGGCGCGTTGGGTCCTGCGCGATCCGAAGCTGTTGCAGAGCGCATTCGAGCTTGCCGTCGGCAAGTTCTCCCGTTCACGCTGATCCGGACAGAAACTCCTTTTGGAGGAAGAACAAGGCCGCAGGCGCGGCATCGAACCTATCTCGCATTCTGAAAGAAGGGACCGCCCATGAAGCCCTATTATTGGGAATCTCAGCACGGCAATTTCGGCGACGACCTCAACCTCTGGCTTTGGGATTTCCTGCTGCCGGGTTTTCGCGATGTCCATGACGACATCCTCCTCGTCGGCGTTGGCACGGTGCTCAACCGCGCGCTTCTGCCCGACGGCGTCCGCAAACTCGTGATCGGCAGTGGTTTTGGCTACGGCACCTTGCCGGACATGCGCGATGCCGCCGAATGGGATCTTCGCTGCGTGCGCGGGCCGTTGACGGCCGAAAAGATCGGCCTTGCGCCGGAGCGCGGTATTGTCGATCCGGCGGTCATGGTCGCCGACATGCCGGAATTCCAAAACCTGCCTAAGCTATACAAGCGCAGTTTCATTCCCCATTGGGAAAGTGCGATCGCCGGCATGTGGCCTGTCACCTGCGGCACTGTCGGCCTGCACTACATCGACCCCCGCGGAGAGGCCAAGAACGTGATCCGCGAGATCGCGCAGTCGGAGTTCATTGTGGCCGAATCGATGCACGGGGCGATTCTCGCCGACGCATTCCGCGTTCCCTGGGTGGCGGTGACGACATCCGAAAGCATCAACAGCTTCAAGTGGAACGACTGGGCAAAAACCGTCGGGGTCGAATACCGTCCCCGTCATGTGCCGGTCTCCAGCCGTACCGAAGCCATGATCAAGGGCGCGCGTTTCTGGGGCATGGGCTTCGAGGCGCAGACCGTGCCGGAGGCTGCGAACCTGCGATCCGCTGACGACGAGGTGATCGTTGCGGCCAGAGAACCGCGTCAGACGTTCTTGCGCAGTGCTGCCAAGCAGGTTCTCGCGGCGCCGTCGACGCTGGCACTGTGGCAGGCGAGCCGGGCAGCGCCGCAATTGAGCAGCGACAGCCGGCTCGCGGAACGCAAGGAACGCTTCCAGGAGGCGTTGGCCGCCGTGCGGCGCGCCTACCTCTAGCACGTCGCAAACGCGCTCCGGACTGGATGCCGGAGCGTTTTCCACCCACGATGGTTCGGCGCGGCGGTGACGCCGCCAAGCTTGCTGCTAGCGCGCGTGCTTGGCGCCGACGGGCAGAAGGTAACGCACAGACGCACCGCTGTTCGGTGCCGCATCCTGGCCTGGTCTGAAGCGCTCCGTCTTGTCGGCGAAGATGCCGGCCGTCACGGCCGGTGCGGCGCCTGGACGGCGCATCAGATAGCCGATTGCGGCCATTGCGCCGCGCTCGTTCTTCAGGTCGAGAAAGTGGCGGTGCTGGTAGCGGCCACGCACGTGACGCTCGTGCCGTCGCACGGCAGCCGCCGCTTCACCGTCGAGGTCGTTTGCGGCAAGGACGACGCGGTCGGCCTCGTAGAGGCGCTTGAGATCCTCGGTCCGGTGGCTGCCGCTCAGCGAATTGCCGCGTACGATCGCCGCATAGCCGCAGCTTTGAATGACCTTGTAGCGCGCGCCCTTGGCCAGCGCGCGAAGATAGAGGTCGTAATCCTCCCCAAGCCGAAGCGCCTCCTGATAGCGGATGCCATGCTCGTCGAGGAAGCGGCGGCGCATCAGCGGCTTCAGGAAGCCGATCTCGCCACGTTTCACGCCCGGCCGCGAGATATTGCCCTCGACGAAATCAATGAGGCTGAGAAGGCGCGGCCGCGGCGGGAAGTCATCGACCCTTGGAGCCGCACCAGTCGCTGCGGCCTCGCCCATGAAGGCGATGTTGTCGGCGATAAAATCCCATTCGTCCTCTGCGAGCAGCCGGCCGAGCCTGCCCGGCAGAAAGAAATCGTCGGCGTCGAGGATCGCCAGAACCGGGGAGCGGCTGATGGCGATCGCATGGTTGCGAGCCGCTGAAGGGCCGCGATTGCTCTCGAAGCGTGCGATCGTCAGTCGGCCGCTATTGTCGTCGGCAGAACGTGCTGCAGCGACGGTCCGATCGGTGGACCCGTCGTCCACCACGATCACTTCGGCGGTTTCCGGTTCGGCCAGCGCCGACGCGACAGCACGGGCGATGGTCGCCTCGGCATTCTTTGCAGCAATGATGACGCAGACATCTGTCCGGGCGACTGTGGTCATGGGGGGCCTCCAGTATCCTGTCTCGCGGGCAGCGCGGCGCCTATCGGCCAAATGGACTGCACCAGTTCTCGATCGCTGCATGATGAAGCCGGATCATCGGTGACTTAGTTCATGCAGTGCCGGCATTGAATCTTGCCGTAACGGGCGGCACCATGCAGGGCGATCATGTCGCAACCGCGTCGAAAGAGATTTTTTTGAAGAATGGGAAGGCGGGCCGACCCGGCCTTGCGGTCAACGGTTGAAGTGGCCGGGGCGGTTCAGACGGTGGCTATTGCTGCCCGGCTTGTCGTCGTTGGCCGACTGCAGCACTTCAGCCTGCTTTTTTCCACGCTCGCGCGCCTTCCTCCAGATGAGGAAGACGACGGCGAGGAAGTAGCCGATCTGAATGAGCACCGCACAGATCGCCGTCTGGATCAGGGTGGATGTGAGCGAGCCATTGAGGAAATAGGTGACGACAGCAAAAACCGTTAGGGCGCCGATCATACTCACGAAGACGCGTGGTGCGTACATGGCACTAGCTCGCAATCGGTTCTATCGTTGCAGACGTCATCGCAAAATCGGCCTTTCCTCTGCAAATGTTAATATATTGGCGACGGACATCGGCTGCAACCGGCAATAGCCGCCGCTTTGCTCCATAGAAACAGGCAAATCTTTATGTCGCGTTTCGAACAGCGACGATCGAATCAAAATCAGTTGATTGGCCCAAGCGCCATTGTGACGCGAGCCTACGTCGGCAGCTGATTTTCCACCTCCCGTCGGAAAGCGGTCGGCGCGTCGCCCGATGGTTGCCGCCGCACTCACGTGCTGATCAACTTTTATTACAAGTTTGAACGATGTCGCGAGCGTTTGTGTGCGCCGCAAAGACTTGGTGCGCCGCAACAAAATTTGCGAAATATCGGCTGCCGGCAATTCCGGAGCAGGGAAAATCACGCGCCCGAAGCTCAAGGAAAACATCGGCCTGCGAAGATATCGCTACTTCTCCGGAAATGTAATTTGGCATGTCGAAAACAATACAGGAATACGTGCGAGGTGATACTTTTTCTAGCAATAATATAACGGCAGCCGTCACGGGAAATATTTCATATTCGAAAGTGGTGATATACGCATTTTGGCCACGGCGCCGATGCCCGCCTTTATTTCGCCTTCAAAAAGCAAATCCTTACCAAACGTTCATTATTCACGATGAGCGCGCCTCAGCGTGGTCTAAAGGCCCCTTCTGGGGAGACCGACAAATCGCCAAACGTAAATGGAGTCACCTCTATGAAGTCTGCGACCAGATCGGCCAATTCGCCGTTTTTCAGTGCCGCAGAGTTTGCGGCAGTTCCGCCTGTGGGTGGTGTTTCGAAGCGTGGCTTCGACGTGCTTGCCGCTTCCCTCGCCCTCGTTTTTCTAAGCCCGCTGTTCCTGATGCTCATGGCGCTCGTCAAGTTTTCCGACGGCGGCAGCATCTTCTACGGCCACCGCCGCGTCGGCCATAGCGGCAAGTACTTCCGGTGCCTCAAGTTCCGCACGATGCGCCCTGACGGAGACCGGATTCTGCAGGACTATCTCAAGGCCAACCCGGCCGCCTATGAGGAATGGCGCGCGACGCGCAAACTGCAGGATGACCCGCGTGTCACGGTCGTCGGCAGCGTGCTGCGCAAACTCAGCCTCGATGAGCTGCCGCAACTCTTCAACATCGTGCGCGGTGAAATGAGCATCGTTGGTCCGCGCCCGGTGGTGGAGGACGAACTGGAACTCTACGACAGCGCCGCCGTCTACTACCTGCAATCCCGCCCCGGTCTCACCGGCCTTTGGCAGATTAGCGGGCGCAACGACGTTTCCTACGCAACCCGCATCGCGTTCGACACCCAATACGTCCAGAACTGGTCGCTGCTGAGCGACTTTTCCATTGTTGTCAGGACCATTCCCGCCGTTTGCCTTTCGCGCGGCAGCTACTGACGAAACAGCGCCTGGAAAGCCCGCGCGACCGGTCGCGGGACGGCGCCCCTTCATTCGGGAAGCCCAAATGAAAAAACACAATCTGTCGGGAAAGTCGCGCATGCCGCGCACGCTGCCCCGTTTCCTGCGCCGCGCCGCTCTCATCGCCGCGGCGCTCACTTTCGCTCTTCCGGCTTGGGCCGACGAGTACCAACTCGGCACCATGGACAGGCTGAGGATCCGCGTGGCCGAATGGCAGACTGCTGAAGGAGCCGTCCGCGACTGGTCTGTTGTCAGCGGGGAGTACACGGTCGGTCCGTCGGGAGCGCTTTCCTTGCCCTTCATCGGCGACCTGCCGGCAGCCGGCAAG
This sequence comes from Ensifer sp. ZNC0028, assembly GCF_000799055.1. Taxonomy (NCBI): domain Bacteria; kingdom Pseudomonadati; phylum Pseudomonadota; class Alphaproteobacteria; order Hyphomicrobiales; family Rhizobiaceae; genus Ensifer; species Ensifer sp. ZNC0028. The sequence goes on along the minus strand of NZ_JTLA01000021.1, from coordinate 12,813 downwards.
ACGACGACCGAAGTCGGCGAAGCGATCGGCGAGAAGATGCAGACGCTCTTCGGTCTGCGTGACCGACCGTCCGCCTCCGTCGAGCTTGCGCAATACCGCCCGGTCTATCTCGCGGGCGAGGTACAGAAGCCCGGCGAATATCCTTTTGCGCCCAATCTCACGGTGCTGAAGGCCGTAAGCCTCGGCGGCGGTCTGCGTCGCTCCGAAAGCGGTCAGCGCTTTGCCCGCGACTACATCAACGCGCACGGCGATTCGAGCGTCCAGACGTCCGAACGTAACCGGTTGTTGATCCGGCGCGCCCGCCTTCAGGCCGAGATCGCCGAAAAAGAAGGCATCGAGCTACCGAAGGACCTTGAAGGGGTACCAGGCATCGACAAGCTTCTCGCCAACGAGACGGCGCTGATGGCCTCGCGCGACAGGAAGCAGAAGCTGCAATTGAAAGCGCTCGCCGATCTGAAGTCCCTGCTCGAAAGCGAAATCCAGTCGCTGGCAAAGAAGACGGAAACACAGAATCGCCAGCTCGAGCTCGTCGTCGAAGACCGCGAGAAAGTCGAGAGCCTTGCCGAAAAAGGCTTGGCGCTCAGCCAGCGCAAATTGTCGTTGGAGCAGCGCGTTGCCGAATTGCAGGCCGCTCTTCTCGACATCGACACCGCTTCGCTGAAGGCGAAGCAGGATGTCAGCAAGGCGGGCCAGGACGAAACCAATCTTCGCAACGACTGGGACGCCCAACTGGCCCAGGACCTGCAGAACACCGAGGCCGAACTCGACACGCTCTCGATCAAGCTCGGCACCAGCCGCGATCTGATGGCCGAAGCGCTGTTGCAATCGGCCGAAGCCGCGCAGTCGAAGGACAATACGGCGGAGGCCACAATCGCCTATTCGATCATGCGCGAGCGCGACGGCAAGCCGACGGAGATCGCCGCCGACGAAAATACGCCGGTATTGCCCGGTGACGTGATCAAGGTCGAAGCCAACCTGGCAACGCAGTAGGACCGGCTGTGAAAATTTCGAAGGCGAGCCTGATTTCTGCCGATCGCAATGGTGTCTATGGCACCGTTGCGATCGCGCTATCGCTCTTCGTCTTCGCCTATTCCTCGCGTTTCGGGCAGGCATCCATCCTGCTCTACTATGGCCTTTGGCTGCCGCTGGTGCTGGTCGATTATCGTCGCGTGCTCGGCAATTACGGGATCCGCCTCTGGATTCTTGGCTTCGCGATCTTCGCCTGCCTGTCCGTCTTCTGGTCGGCAGCGCCCGGTATGACGGCGCGAACGGGAGTGCAGTATCTCTCCCACGTGATTTGCGCCCTGATTGCCATGCGGGTCGTCGGCATCAGGACGCTCGTGCGCGGCGCGATTGCAGGCACCGGCGTCGTTCTCGTCTACTCGCTGCTCTTCGGCGTCTACCACCTCGATCCGCTCGACGGCACCTACAGTTTCGTCGGCGCTTTCGCCTCGAAGAACCAGCTGGGCTTCTACGCCTCGCTCGGTATCTATTTCGCCTTCGTCGCGCCGACCGCGCTTGGTGAACGCGGCCTGTGGCTCGTGGCATCGGGCCTGGTTGCGATGCTGTCGGCCTATTCCCTTTTTGCCTCGCAATCCGCGACGTCGGTGTTGACCACCGTGGTCATCCTCGGGCTCTGGCTCGGCATGCGGGTCGTCGGCCTATTGTCGCCGGCACACCGCAAGGGTCTCTTCCTCGCCGCTACCGTATGCGCCGTCATGGTTGCCGTTGCAGGTATCTATGGCGGCGGCGTCGATCTTGTCCTTGGCTTTTTCGGCAAAGATTCCACCCTGACCGGGCGCACCTATCTGTGGCAGCAGGGCATCGAGGCCGCCATGTCGTCACCGCTGGTCGGTGTCGGTTACCAGGCCTATTGGGTCCAGGGCTTCTCGGAGCCCGAGCGTCTTTGGGAGGAGTTCTACATCGCCACACGCTCTGGCTTCCACTTTCACAACACCTTTATCGAAGCGATGGTGGAGACCGGGGCAATCGGGCTCGTTCTCTTGTCCGGCATCCTGCTGATAACCGTGCTCGGACACACCAAGCGGCTGTTGACGCAGGACCATGACACGCAATCCTCCGTGCTTTTCGGCATAGCGCTGCTGCTATTGGTGCGGTCCTTCGTCGAGATCGACATCATGAACCCCTATCATATCGGCTCGTTCCTGCTCTATTTCGCCGCCGGAAAGCTGACATTGCCGGAAGTGCGTATGCAGCAGAGCGTCGAAGATCGTCCCCCGCCGTCCGTATCGGAGATCCCGCTGCGCTTGAGGTATCGATGATCAGCCCTCCGACGACGATCTACGGCATTCAGTATCTGCGTGCCATCGCAGCCCTTGGTGTCGTCGTCTTCCATGCTGCCGAACGGACCGGGCACCACTTCGCGATTGGTGCTGCGGGCGTCGACGTCTTCTTCGTCATCAGCGGCTTCATCATGTGGGTGATCAGCGAGCGGCGGCCGCTGTCACCACTCACCTTCCTGCGCGACCGCGTTCAAAGGATCGCACCGATCTACTGGCTCGCAACCGCGGTAATGGTCATCGGCGGCCTGGCCGGCCTGTTTCCCAATCTCGTCTTGAGCAACGCGCATGTGCTTTCCTCGCTGCTGTTCATTCCCGTGCGATCGCCAAGCAGTGGCGAAATTTGGCCGGTTCTGGTGCAGGGCTGGACGCTGAACTACGAGATGTTCTTTTATGCGGTCTTCGCACTAACGCTGCTGTTGCCGCGGTCGAGGCGTCTGCTGGCGATCGCTGGCTGTTTCTCAGCGCTGGTGGCCATCGGCTTTGCCGTCAACAGCGACAACGCGCTCTTCGTCACCTATACGCGGCCGATCATTCTTGAATTCGTGGCCGGCATGGTCGTCGCCGAACTCTGGCTGAGGGGCAGGGTGCCGGGCGCAATGTCCGGCCTCGTGCTTTTCGCCGGCGCGTTTTCAGGGTTCGCCGCGGTCGCCGTGCTTCGCCTGCCTTTCGACGAGGCCATTCTCGGACCCTTGGCCGTCATGCTGGTTTTGGGAACGCTGGCGCTCGAGGCGCAGGGCTGGTTCCGCCCGCGCAGGCTGCCGATGATGCTTGGCGACGCATCCTACTCGATTTACCTCTGGCATACCTTTGCGATTTCGGTCGTGGTCAAGGCCTGTGGAATGATCGGGATTGGGCCGCTCGCATCGGGGTTACTGGCGATCGCTGCCGGGACCGCGCTTGGCGTTCTCGCCTATCTTCTGATCGAGAAACCGCTGGCCACCCGTCTGCGCTCGGGCTTTTTCTCAAGGCCGGTGCAGCACACGGCCTGACGCGTCGGAGCGATCCTGGTGCGGCGATGACAGCCGCACCAGCGCCACCAAAGCCTCAAACGCCCTGATTGCGGCGGGAATGCCAGTTCCAGGCCGTGCGCGTGATGTCGGTGAGGTCGTATTTCGGAACCCATCCCAGCACGTCGCGAGCCTTGTCGTTGTTGGCGACCAGTGTCGTCGAATCTCCCTCGCGGCGGTCGACGAGATCAACCTGGAATTCACGTCCGGAAACCTCGGAAATCGCCGTCAGCAGTTCCTTGACGGTCGTGCCGGTGCCCGTGCCGAGGTTGAGCTCGACGCTGTCGCCGCCGGCAAGCAGGTGTTCGACCGCGCGCACATGGGCGTCGGCAAGATCAAGCACGTGGATGTAGTCGCGTACGCAGGTGCCGTCGCGGGTGTCGTAGTCCGTGCCGAAGATCTTGAAGCTCTGGCGCCGGCCGAGGGCGGCGTCGATGGCGAGCGGGATGGCATGCGTCTCCGGTTCGTGCCACTCGCCGATGCGCCCTTCCGGATCGGCGCCGGCGGCGTTGAAGTAGCGCAGGATGACCGAGCGCAAGCCCTTGTACTGCCCGTAGTCCTTCAGCGCCTGCTCGCACACCCACTTGGTCCGGCCGTAGGGGTTGATCGGCGCCTGGCGGTGCTGTTCGTCGATCGGCACGCTCTCCGGCAGGCCATAGGTGGCGCAGGTGGACGAGAAGACGAAAGCTTCGACGCCGGCGGCAAGGGCGGCCGAAAGCAAGGTCAGCGTGCCGATGACATTGTTGTCGTAGAAGGAAACCGGGTCCTTCACCGATTCACCCACCTCGATCATCGCGGCAAAATGCAGGATGGCGCGTGGCTTGTGACGGGCAAGGACCTCGTCGAGTCGCTTGCGGTCGCGGATATCACCCTTTTCCAGCACGCCCCATTTGACGAATTCCTCGTGGCCGTTCGAAAGGTTGTCGTAAACGACCGGCTCGAAACCCTTGTTAGCGAGTTCGAGGCACGTATGCGAGCCGATGTAGCCGGCACCGCCGACGACGAGGACTTTATTGCTTTCCATGATGCTTACGATCCTTGGGAGGTTCAGAGAAATTGCCAAGATTTTTCAACGGATGACGACAATGGTGTCAATGCCGCGCGCAATCAAGCACGTGTCCATGTCGCGTATGTGGCGGTGGTTACCAGGGGGCTTCTTTCCACACTTCTGTCGATCCCGGCCCGTCAAAATCGGTGGGAAAATACGGGAAGGGACAATTATCTCCCGGGCGTTCGCACGCTAGATGCTTCTTTCTGTTCGGGCGAAACATATAGCATATTAATTTACTAGATTTAATTGATTATGCCTGCCGCGGTCGTACCATAGCCTCCAGATTTCTGAAGGAAGGCTCTCATGACGACGAAACTGAAACGCCTGGCGCTGACACTCGCCACACTAGCGACCTCTGGCCTGGCTCTGAGCGGCGTCCAGGCGCAAACGACGGATCCGGTCAAGGGCGGCACGTTGATCTATCTGGAGCAGCAGGCCCATACGAACCTCTACCCGCCTGCCGGCGGCTTCTATCCGAACGGTGGCATCCTCAACCAGATCACCGACAAGCTGACCTATCAGAACCCAAAGACGCTGGAGATCGAGCCCTGGATCGCCGAGTCCTGGACGGTCAACGCCGATGCGACGGAATACACGTTCAAGATTCGCCCCGGCGTAACGTTCTCCGATGGCTCGCCGCTCGACGCGGCTGCCGTTGCCAAGAACTACGACGTCTTCGGCCTCGGCAACAAGGCGTTGAAGCAGCCGGTTTCAGAGGTGATCAACAACTACGAGCGTAGCGAAGTCGTCGATCCGCTGACGGTCAAATTCTACTTCAAGAAACCGTCGCCGGGGTTCCTTCAGGGAACGTCCGTTATCGGCTCGGGCCTGGTGGCCGCAAGCACGCTGGCGTTGCCTTTCGAAGAACTTGGTGACGCGACGAAAATCATCGGCTCCGGTCCGTTCGTCGTCGAGAGCGAGACGATCGGCAAGGAACTGAACCTGAAGGCGCGCGAGGAATACAACTGGGGCCCGGCCAAGCTCGAACACCAGGGCCGCGCCTATCTCGACGGCATCAAGTACATCATCACCGGCGAAGACAGCGTGCGCATCGGTGCACTGCTCGCAGGGCAGGCGGATTTCATCCGCCAGGTCCAGGCCTATGACGAGGGCCAGGTCGAAGCGCAGGACTATCAGATCTACGCGCCTTCCACCCGCGGGGTGAACAACAGCGTCGTCTTCCGCCCGGACAACCCGTTGGTCGCCGACATCCGGGTGCGCCAGGCGCTGCTGCACGCGACCGACACCAAGGAAATCGTCACCACGCTGTTCTCGGCCAATTATCCGCAAGCCACTTCGATCATCGCGTCGTCGGCGCTCGGCTACAAGGACATCTCGGCCAAGCTCGCTTTTGATCCCGTAAAGGCCAAGGCCCTGCTCGATGAAGCCGGCTGGTCGGTCGGCGCCAACGGCCTGCGCCAGAAGGACGGCAAGGAACTGGTGCTGACAGCCTACGAGTCCTTGCCGCAGCCGCAGAACAAGGAAACGCTGCAACTGGTCGCGCAGCAGTGGGGCAAGGTGGGCGTGAAGCTGAGCGTTCTTGCCGGCGACAGCGGCAGCAAGACGGTGGATGATCTCGATCCGCTGAAGACGCCGGTGTCGCCTGCCATGGTCGGCCGCGCGGACCCCGATGTGATCAAGAGCCAGTACTATCCGAAGAACCGCGACGTGCTGCGCCAGAAGGGCGGGCTCAGCGACAAGGTCCAGAGCTTCGTCGATCCCAAACTGAACGGTCTGCTCGATGCGCTCGCCTCCGAGCCGGATCGCCAGAAGCGCCTCGCGATCGCCGGCGAAGTCCAGGACTACGTCGTCGACCAGGCCTATGCGATCCCGATCTTCGAGGAACCGCAGGCCTATGCCGGTGCGTCATACGTCCAGGGCGTGGCCTTCGAGGCCGTTGGGCGACCGAGCTTCTACAGCACCTGGCTTGCCGAACATTGATTGGTTCGGCGGCCACTGCAAGGCCGGTGGCCGCCGTCTCTGAAATCCGCCTGCGAGGATGGGATCATGTCCGCCTATTTGTTCAACCGTGTCGCTCAGGCCCTGTTTGTGCTTTGGGCCGCATTCACGATCTCGTTCGTGCTGCTGCAGGCCATGCCCGGCGACGCGATCCTCATCAAGTTCCAGAACCCCGAGCTCGGCCTGACCGCCGAACAGGTCGCCGAAATCCGCGCTTCCTATGCCGCCGACAGCTCCGTGCCGGTGCAGTACGTGCGGACCCTCGGCAACTTCCTGGCCGGCAACTTCGGCTACTCTGTTCAGGCCGGCGTTCCGGTTTCAAGCTTGCTCGCCGCGCATCTGCCGGCAACGCTGAAGCTCGCGGGGCTCGGCTTCCTGCTAGCTGCGGTCCTGGCGACCATCATCGCTTTCCTCTCCAGTCTCGCGCCGTTTGCGTGGCTGCGTGGCGCGCTGCAGTCGGTTCCCTCGCTTTTCATTTCGGTCCCGACCTTCTGGCTCGGCATTATGCTCATCCAGATCTTCTCCTTCCGTCTGAAGCTCGTGCCCGTCATCAATCCTGGTCCCTGGCAGGAACTGATCCTGCCGGTCGCGACACTTGCCGTGCCGATTTCCGCGCCGCTGGCGCAGGTGCTCGTGCGCAACATCGATGAGGTGATAACGCGCCCCTTCGTCGCCGTGGCGCGGGCAAAGGGTGCCACCCACCTTTGGGTTCTCTGGCGGCACGTTGCAAAGAATGCCCTGCTGCCGACGCTGACGATAGCCGGTGTCCTCTTCGGCGAACTGATCGCCGGAGCCGTGGTGACGGAGACCGTCTTCGGGCTGAACGGCATCGGCGGACTGACTGAACGCGCGGTCGGCAGCCAGGACGCCGCCGTGCTTCAGGCGATCGTCGTGCTGTCGGCGTTCGCCTTCGTGATCATCAATCTCGCTGTGGACCTGCTCTATCCGGTGTTCGACCCACGGCTCAGGACCAAAACGGGAGCCGTTGCATGACGACCTTCGATACGCTTCACGATGACGCCGTTGCGGCGCCAAGGGCAAAGAGCGAACGGCGCAATGGCGCGGCATCGCGGCTGCGCCGCGTACCCCTAGGGTTGGCTTTTTCTTGGCTTATCCTTGGCACCGTGTTCCTCTGGGCGGTCGCCCCTTCGCTCTTCACAGGTTACAACCCAGTTGAAGGCGTCGGTGGCGCGCAGTTGCAGCGACCGAGCGCTGACCATCTGCTCGGAACCGATGCACTTGGGCGCGATCTCTATGCGCGCATCGTCTACGGGGCCGTTCATTCGCTGACCGGCGCTTTTGTCGCCGTCGGGCTGGGCCTTGCCGCTGGCACCGGTCTCGGCGTCGTCGCCGGCTCGGTGCGGCGTCGCTTCGACGATGCGATCATGCGCATCGTCGACGTGCTGTTGTCGATCCCTCCGCTGCTGCTTTCGCTCAGCATCATCGTCCTGCTCGGCTTTGGAACCGTGAATGCGGCAATCGCGGTCGGCGTTACCTCGGTTGCAGGCTTTGCCCGGCTGGCGCGTGCGGAAGTCGTGCGCGTGCGCCGCAGCGATTATGTCGAGGCGGCCTTCGGCAGTGGCGGAACCTTCGCCTCGGTTCTGTGGCGCCATATTCTGCCGAATTCCCTGACCTCGGTCGTCGCCTTTGCCGCGCTGCAATTCGGATCGGCCGTTCTGCAGATTTCGACGCTCGGATTTCTCGGCTACGGCGCGCCGCCGCCGACCCCGGAATGGGGATTGCTGATCGCCGAGGGACGCAACTACATCTCGACTGCCTGGTGGTTGACCACCGCGCCCGGCGTCGTGGTCGTCCTCGTCGTGCTGGCTGCCAATCGCGTCAGCCAATCTTTCGGAAGGGCCGCAGCATGACCGTCATACCTGGACCGTTTCCGCCCGTTCTCGAGGTCGAGGGCCTCTGCATCGCCTATGCTGACGGTAGCGGCGAGCGCCGCGCCGTCCACGACGTTTCATTTCGCATCAATCCAGGCGAGGTTGTGGCGCTTGTTGGTGAATCCGGTTCCGGCAAGACGACGACGGCCCAGTCGATCATCGGTCTGCTCGCTGCGAATGGCCGGGTGGAGCAAGGCAGCATCAAGCTGAATGGAACCGATATCGCCCGCTGGACGGATCGACAACTGGACACGGTGCGCGGCGCGAGGATCAGCCTTGTGCCGCAGGATCCGGGAAGTTCGCTCAACCCGGTCAAGACGATTGGCTCGCAACTCGGCGAGATCTTTCGCATCCACAGGGCGCTGCGTTCCGACGAGATTGAGGCCCGCGTCATCTCTCTTCTTGCCCGCGTCGGCTTGAGCGAGCCGGCACTCCGGGCGCGGCAATATCCGCATGAACTGTCGGGCGGCATGCGCCAAAGGGTGCTGATCGCGATTGCGATTGCGTTGAAGCCACAGTTGATCATTGCCGACGAACCGACGAGCGCGCTCGACGTCACTGTCCAGAAGCGCATTCTCGATCTGATCGACGAGTTGCGAACGGAATTTGGCACGGCCGTGCTTCTGGTGACCCACGATCTCGGTGTTGCCGCCGACCGCGCCGATAGGATCGTCGTCCTTCAGGGCGGGCGGATTCAGGAGCAGGGCGCAACGAGCGCGATACTTGCCGCACCGCGCAGCCCCTATACGAAGCAACTGCTTTCGGACGCGCCGTCCTTTACCTCGCCCCCGAGGTTGGCAACCGTTCGACCACCCGTTGCGGAGGCTCCGGACGATATCGTCATCGTCGAGGGGCTTGTGCGCGAGTTCGTCCGCAAGGACGGCGGCTCCCCGCTACGGGCCGTCGACGAGCTGAGTTTCCGCGTCCGGCGGGGAACAACCCACGCGATCGTCGGGGAATCCGGATCTGGGAAGACGACGACGATCCGCAGCATCGTCGGCTTTGACAGGCCGACTGCAGGCCGGATCTCGATCGACGGAACCGAAGTTTCGGGGTTGACCGGAGAGGACCTTCGGCAGTTCCGCCGCAAGGTCCAGCTTGTCTACCAGAACCCCTACGGCTCGCTCGACCCGCGCCAGAGCGTGCTGCAGATCGTGACCGAACCGCTGACGAATTATCCAGGACTTCGGCGTTCCGAGCGCGAGGAGAAGGCAAGGGCGATCCTAGGCCGAGTTGGCCTGCCAGAGGACGCATTTGTACGGCGGCCCCATGCGCTTTCCGGTGGCCAGCGGCAGCGCGTTGCCATCGCCCGGGCGCTCGTGCTCGATCCGCAGCTGGTCGTGCTCGACGAAGCGGTTTCTGCACTCGACGTCAGTGTGCAGGCCCGCATTCTCGACCTCCTGGACGAACTGCAGAGCGATCTCGGGCTCACCTACCTTTTCGTTTCCCACGACCTCGCCGTCGTGCGCCAAATCTCCGATACCGTTTCGGTTCTGAAGGACGGGCGACTGGTCGACGGAGGAACCGTTTCCGACGTCTTCGAAAACCCGCGCAGCGATTACACCCGTGAACTGATCAATGCCATTCCCGGGCGCAGGCGCCGGGCCGCGGCCTGACGCAACCGACTACAGACAGGACCGACCATGATTGAGACGACACCACGCAAACGCCTTGGCTTTTTCACCCGACTGCTCGACGACGTACCGGCAGGCACCCGCTACTACTACGCAAAGGAGCAGATCGTCACGGCCGAGCGATTCGGTTTCGACACGGCCTGGGTGGCGCAGCACCATTTCCACGGGGGCGAAGGCGGCCTTCCGGCGCCTCTGGTTTTCCTCGCCCATGTTGCAGCCGAGACGACGCGTATCCGTCTCGGGACCGGTGTCATCACCCTGCCGCTCGAAAATCCGATCCGGGTGGCCGAGGACGCCGCCGTTTTCGATCTGCTCTCCGGCGGGCGACTGGAGGTCGGGTTCGGGACCGGCGGCACGCCGTCCTCCTTCACGGCCTTTGGGTTGGAAAGCGCCGATCGCGGCGCGATCTTCGGCAGGCATCTCCAAACGGTTCTCGACGCTTGGGCAGGCCGTGGGCTGCCCGGCGGCGATTGCCTCTATCCTGCAGCACCGCAACTGCTCGACCGCATCTGGCAGGCAACCTTTTCCGTGGCGGGCGGTGAGCGGGCCGGCCGCGCGGGCGATGGCCTGATGTTGTCGCGCACCCAGCCGCGGCCGGAGGACAATCCGCACGCTTCACTGGCGGAGCTGCAAAACCCGATCATCGATGCCTATCTGCAAGCGCTTCCTTCCGGCCGCGCGCCGCGTATCCTTGGTTCTCGCAGCCTGTTCGTCGCCGACAGCCGCGCCGAAGCGTTGCGGCTTGCCGAGGTTGGGTTGAGACGGGGCGCGGAACGGCTGATCGCCAGCGGCCACGTGGTTCCAGGCAATTCACTTGCCGATCTGATCGCGGCCTTCGACGTGCATGTCGGCTCCGTCGATGACGTCATCGCGAGCCTTAGCGCTGACGAGACGCTGGAGCGTGTCACCGACCTGGTGTTCCAGGTCCATTCCGTCGATCCGCCGCACCCACTGATCCTGCGCTCGATCGAGCTCATCGCGACCCAGGTCGCACCCGCGCTCGGCTGGTCGTCACAGGAGAAATTCCATGCCCGGCGCTTCGGCGCCGTCGGTTGAAACGGATTGCTTTCCCATCTTGCAAAGGAGACGACGTCATGACCACTACGTCACCGGATATCATCGATCTGCTGGCCGGCATCACTGCCGGATCGGCGCTCGACCGCATTCGCGCCCAAAGGCCGGAAACCCGCGAACAGGCACAGAAGAGCTATCTCGCACTCTTTCAGCCCGCGGATTTCGGCGACGTGTCGGCGGCGGAGCGTCATGCGATCGCGAGCTTCGTCGCCGGCCTGCACCGTCAGCCCGACATTTTCGAGTTTTATAGCAGCCCGTTTGAGGAAAGCGGCACCGATCGCTGGTTGGTCGAGGTCATCAAGGCCGAGATCGGGGCGGGGCGGGCGACGGGCCCCTACGGCAACTATCCCGACGGTCCGCTCAAGGACGAGAACGTAACCGGCCCGCTCTACCGAGTATCGCAGCCAAGCCGGGAGGCGCTCGGCCCCAAGCTGTCTGCCGCGCTGGAGCACGCTCACCTGCTCGTCTTCCACTTGCGTGATGCCAGGCCGCAGGCATTGCAGGCCTTGCTCGACGCGGGCTGGACGACAAATGCTGTCGTGACCCTGTCGCAGCTGGTTTCCTTCGTCGCGTTTCAGATCCGTGTGATCGCCGGCCTTGCATTGCTGTCGACCGCCACGAAGCGCGCTGCGGCTTAAGAACTCGAGAGGACGTGTGAATGACCGAACATGCCATCATCCCGATCGTCGAAAACCCGCCTGTCACGTTCACGCAGGCAGAGATCGGCTGGACACCGTGGCTGCAGCCATTGCCGGAGGAAGAGTTGACGGAGCGTCACTTCAAAGGTCTGGTCGAGGCTGGACGCGCAAAGTCGCCCTACTTCCGTCTGCTCGTGCGCGATCCGGAAGTGCTTGAAGCGCGCACGAAAACCGACAAGGACATCTTCTACAACACCCGCTCGGGCCTGCCGCGCGCCGAGCGCGAACTGGCTGCGACCGCAGCGTCGCGATCCAACGGCTGCATCTTCTGCGCTTCGGTCCATTCGCGCTTCGCTTCGCATCACTCCAAGCGCAGCGAGGATGTGCAGAAGCTCCTTGACGAGGGCGTCGAAACCGATCTCGGCGAACGCTGGAATGCAATCGTCGCCGCTTCGGTGGCGCTTACAGCGACCCCGCCAGTCTTCGGGGAGGAGCACACCTCCCGACTTTCGGCCGCAGGCCTCGACGAACTGGAGATCGCCGACGTCATCCATGGTGCTGCCTTCTTCAACTGGGCGAACCGGCTGATGCTCTCGCTTGGAGAGCCGACACCGGCAAGCTGAGCCGCGCACGCGCCCTGCCGCAACCGGATCAGACACAAGCAAGCCCGCAAAGTCGAGAGATTTTGCGGGCTTTCGCGTGCGCGTCACCTGACGCGTCTGGCGGCAGGCAATCCAGAAGGATTTCAATCGCGCAAAGTGCTCATGCCAGCTTCGAGCGAAGTCATTCGACCCTTCCGAAGTCTGGCGCAAGAAACACTGGCCGACTTTACTTTCGCCATAGAAAAAGCCCGCAACCTCTTACGAAGTTGCGGGCTTCTTTCATCCGAGTTTAATCGGATTAGAAGTTACGCTGCAGACGGACGAAGCCCGAGACGAAGTCGCGGTCGGTCGTCGCGTTGATGTCTTCCTTGTTGTACTGAACCGACACGCGGGTCGCCAGACCTTCGGTGATCGCGTAGTCGAGGGTCACGCCAGCGCGCCAACGGTCGAGGTCGCTGTTGAACTTGTAGTCGCCCCAGTACTGAGCGCCGGGGGTGATCTTCAGCTTGTCGGTTGCCTTGAAGGCGTACGAAGCTGCGACGGTCCACTCCGAAGCATTCCAGTATGCGTTCGGGTCGGAAGCCCAGATACCAGCGAGCTGGAACGTGCCCGGGCCGAGGTCAGCCGAAAGCAGAGCGCGGATCGCGCCTTCT
>NZ_JTLA01000226.1:0-361 GCF_000799055.1 Ensifer sp. ZNC0028 | reverse complement strand
GCGACCTGTCCCGGGGCTGCGGCAAAGGCGACGAGCGTGCCGCCGCTCTGTGTTTCGATCGGCGCCAGTCCTCTTGTCGCGGCACCGCGGGTCGCACCCTCGACTTCGCGCGTCAGCCGTTCAGCGAGCGGGTTGTTGCGGCAGGCATCAAGAAAGACCATCGAGATGCGGGCGCGCTTTTCCATCGCGCCGATGATCTCGGACAGCGCCACGGTCTCGGCCGGCACGTCGAATTCGCTTTCGAGCTTGGCATCGGTGCCAACGAGGAAATTCTCGCCGTGCAGCTGCATGCCGTGGCCGGCGTAGTAAAACAGGGCGGTATCGTCAGGCCCGATCTTGCGCGAGAACTCTGAGAGCGCAC
>NZ_JTLA01000225.1:0-558 GCF_000799055.1 Ensifer sp. ZNC0028 | reverse complement strand
ATTCTGTCGCCTGGACCTTCAAGGTCGCCGACGGCGTCATCGACTCCCTGCAGTCTGGCCAGACCCTGACGCAGACCTACGACGTGACTATCAATGACGGTCATGGCGGCACGGCGACGCAGACGGTGACGATCGTGATCACCGGTACCAACGATGCGCCGATCATTACCTCGGGCGTGCAGAACGTGACGGTGACCGAGCGTGCTGACGGCGCGGACGGCGAGAATGCGGTGGTGCATGTTCAGGGCGGCACGGTGGCTTTTGCCGACGTCGATACGCTGGATGAGCATAGCGCCAGCTTCAAGGCGAACGGCGACGGCTATCTCGGCAAGTTCGCGCTCGACCCGGTGAACCAGGCCGGCAATTCGGTCGGTTGGACCTTCAAGGTCGCTGACGGTGTGATCGACTCACTCCAAGCTGGTCAGACGCTCACGCAGACCTATGAGGTGACCATCAACGATGGCCATGGCGGCACGGCAAAACAGACCGTGACGGTGGTGATCACCGGCACGAACGATGCCCCGGTCATTACCTCGGGTATTCAGAGCGGTGCGGTGA
>NZ_JTLA01000224.1:0-579 GCF_000799055.1 Ensifer sp. ZNC0028 | reverse complement strand
GCGAGTTCGTCTGCCTGCCGGAATATAACGTCGTGCCGATCCCCGAGGATGTGCCGGACGAGGTCGCGGCGATCTTCGATCCGTTCGGCAATGCCGTGCACACGGCCCTTTCCTTCGATCTCGTCGGCGAGGACGTGCTTGTGACCGGTGCCGGCCCGATCGGCATCATGGGGGCGATGGTCGCCAAGCGCTCGGGCGCGCGCAAGGTTGTGATCACCGACATCAACCCGACGCGGCTGGCACTCGCAAAGAGCGTCGGCATCGACCACGTCGTCGATGCGTCGAAGGAGAACCTTGCCGATGTGATGAAGGCGATCGGCATGACCGAAGGTTTTGACGTCGGGCTCGAAATGTCGGGGGCGGCACCCGCCTTCCGCGACATGATCGACAAGATGAACAACGGCGGCAAGATCGCCATCCTCGGCATTGCACCGGCCGGCTTCGAGATCGACTGGAACAAGGTCATCTTCAAGATGCTCAACCTCAAGGGCATCTACGGCCGCGAGATGTTCGAGACCTGGTACAAGATGATCGCCTTCGTGCAGGGCGGCCTCGACCTTGCCCCGGTCATCACCCACC
>NZ_JTLA01000223.1:0-713 GCF_000799055.1 Ensifer sp. ZNC0028 | reverse complement strand
GGGTCAAGCCCGCCGATGTCGGCGGCTGCTCGCCGCTGCGCTGACTGGTCGGATCCCGTCGCTTCGCCCAGCGTGGCTGTGGAGGGCGTCGACAGCGCGTTGTTCACGACGTCCGCCGGCGAACCCAAATCCCGCTTGTCCGGCTCCGCTTGCGGGCCGCGGTCCTGAAGCAGCGAGAAGCTCGATAGCACGACGCACGGGCGCGGGGAGCGCCTGAAAGGCACACCGCGTCTAAAGGGCTTGCCATATCCGAGCGGAAGCGATCAGTCGCTTTTCTTCTCTGATATCCCTGCAAACGAAAACGGCCCCGTCGCAAGACGGGGCCGTTTTGATTGTTTCTATCCGGGCTCGCTTAGCTGAAGCGGCCGGCGGCGTGGGCGAGCATCGTGTAGACCTTGCCGGTATCCGACGTCAGGTAGGTCTGCGTGATGCGCTTGTCCGGGTCGTTGCGGGCGACGTCCGCGAGCAGCTTTTCGAAGTCTGCGATGTAGCGGTCGACGGCGGTGCGGAACTCCGGCTCGCGGTCGTACTTGCGCTTGATCTCGTCGAAGGTCTGCTGGCCCTTGAGCGTGTAGAGGCGACGGGTGAAGACGTCGCGCTCGCCGCGCTGGTAGCGGCGCCACAGATCGACCGACGCATCGTGATCGATGGCGCGGGCGATATCGACCGAAAGCGAGTTCAGCGATTCAACCACGTGGCGCGGGTTGACGGCA
>NZ_JTLA01000222.1:0-484 GCF_000799055.1 Ensifer sp. ZNC0028 | reverse complement strand
CGCTCGATCAGCCCCGGAACCTTGACCGTCGACGACAGCAGGCTCTGCCGGTTGCGCACGAAATCGCGCACCAGGCCGTCGATCTCCTCGCCGGCTGCGACACGGTCGAGCGCTATTCTGTAGGTGACCCGGCCAAGATTGGACGCGCCGAGCGCGCTTCTCAAGGTGTAGCTGACCACCGCCGAACCGGAATAGGACGGATTCGGCGTGAACTTCAGATAGAAGCCGACCGGCGTGAAGCTGCCGGCGGCCGCAAGCTCGCCTTCGATGATCTCGGCCGTGCCGGCAAAGGGCGGCGAGACCGAGGCGACCGATGCATCGATGAAGGGACCGCCGGTGGCGCCACCGTTCAGATAGACATCCTTCGGCGCCGAACCGGCCGGAACCTCGACGACGACATTGGGAACCGTCACCGCGCGGGCGTTCAGCTTCAGCGTATAGGCAGCCGTTCCGCTGGCGCCACGGCTGTCGGTCACGCCAATGG
>NZ_JTLA01000221.1:0-242 GCF_000799055.1 Ensifer sp. ZNC0028 | reverse complement strand
AGAGCCTGCTGTCGTCGACGGTCAAGGTTCCGGGGCTGATCGAGCGGCGGCGGGCGGCGGCAAGCACCGATCCGGTGACGACGGCTGTCGCGCCGTCCGAACGGGGTGCGCGCCTTGGCTTCTCGACCAGCCTCACACAGATTCAGGCGGCCCGCGATGCCGCCGACGCGGCGGCAGCCGGCCAGACCTTCGTCAAGACCGATCAGCCCTTCGACGTCTGGATGGACGGCAGCTTCCTGTTC
>NZ_JTLA01000220.1:0-4388 GCF_000799055.1 Ensifer sp. ZNC0028 | reverse complement strand
CCGCCATAGGCTGGCGCCCGCCGAAAGCCGGCCGTGAACCGAAATCCGCATGAAAGCAGGACCAAGATGCCATCGTCTTCCATAGATGCCGCGCGCCTGATCGGGCGTATCCGTGAGCTCGGCGACATCGGTCGCGATGCGGAGGGGCGATTGACCCGGCTCGCCGGCTCCGACAACGACAAGGCCGGTCGCGATCGCCTCGTCGCCTGGATCGAGGCGGCCGGGCTCGACGTTGCCGTCGACCGTATCGGCAACATCTTCGGCATCTGGCGCGACGACGCGAACGGCGGCGAAGCGCCTCTTTTGCTCGGCTCGCACATCGATACGGTCATCAATGCCGGCATCTATGACGGCTGCTACGGCGTGCTTGCCGCGCTCGAAGTGATCGAGACGTTGCGGGAACGTGGCGTGACGCCGACCCGACCGGTCGTCGTTGCCGCCTTTACCAATGAGGAGGGCGTGCGATTTGCGCCCGACATGCTCGGCTCGCTCGTCTATGTCGGCGGCCTGCCGCTGGGCGCAGCGCTCGCGACCATCGGCACGGATGGCTCGTCGCTGGGCGAGGAACTCGAGCGGATTGGCTATGCCGGCAACGTCGAGCCGGGGTTCCTCAAGCCCCACGCCTATGTCGAGCTCCATATCGAGCAGGGGCCGGTGCTGCAGCGCGAGGGCTTTGCGATTGGTGCGGTCGAGAACCTGCAGGGCATCTCCTGGCAGCGCATCACCATCGATGGCGTCGCCAACCACGCCGGCACGACGCCGATGGCTATGCGCAGCGATGCCGGTCTTGCCGCCGCCCGCGTTGGCCTGTTTCTGCGTGAACATATCGCACGCTCGAACGCGCCGAGCGTCGCGACCATCGGCACGATGCGTTTCGAGCCCGATGCGATCAACGTCATCCCGTCGCGCGCGGTCTTCACCGCCGATCTGCGCGACCCGGACGAGGAACGGCTGCAGGCATTGGAAACGGTGCTCGCGGACTTTCTTGCCCGCGTCGCAGAGGAGGAGGGCGTCGAGATCTCGGTCGAGCGCCTGGCGCGCTTCCAGCCGGTGGTCTTCGATCCGGCCATCGTCGCGGCCATCGAGGCGTCGGCACGCACACGAGGCCTCAAAAGCCGGCGCATGACTTCGGGTGCCGGCCACGATGCGCAGATGCTCGCCCGCATCGCCCCGACGGCGATGATCTTCGTCCCGAGCCGCGACGGCATCAGCCACAATCCGCGCGAGCACACCGACCCGGATGATCTGGTGGCCGGCGCCAACGTGCTGCTCGATGTGGTCGAGCGGATTGCTTGCAGCGGCTGGAAAGGAAGTTAGGAAGATTCACGACGAGAATGACGAGGCTCTGTATCCATGGCTCCGCCGCCTTACTCGGGCAGGTCGCAATCGGGATAGACGTATCTCGAACGTAATATTCTGACCCCGCTGATCTGTTCTCGCGCGTCAGAAACCGTTCCTGCACGCACATCCGAAGTCCGGTTTCGAGAAGGAGCGCAGGCCCGCCTTCGTTGCAACGAAGTTGACCTCCCTTCAAGGCTCTCAATTCGTGTGAACTGTCTTCTGCCGGGCAGACGATTGAGGCTGGCTCCCTTCGCCGCGCCGTTCCGGCGTCTGGCGGAACAGGTTCAGGAAGCTGCTGCCGCCGTGCCAAGTGCTGCCGCCAGGACCGTAATCCCGCGAGTCGCGTATCGATGAGTGGGGCTCGCTGTGGCTGTTGCGGTCGATGACGGCAGCACCTCCGCCGCCTGCGCCGGTACCGCCGGGCTCAAGGCCGGGCTCAGGGCCTGCGCCGCTACCGTCGCCGCTGCCCCAGTTGCCGCCACTCCCGTCACCGCCACCCTCGGTGCCGCCGCTCCCGACGTTCTCGCCGCCTTGGTCGCCGCCGCCCGGAGCACCTTCACCATTCCCGCCGCCGCTATTGGTGTCGTCCGCATGGGCGGCGGAAATCCAGGAAAGGCCCGCGGTAAAGCTCCCATCGCGCGGCAGGTCGCCTGCGAATGCAAGGACCCCGATGGACAGGGCCGTCAGTCTCAGCAGGCGTGTCCTCAAGTCTTTCTCCTTGTGCGAACGGCGTTGTTGCGTCGTTCTGCAACACCTTCTGCGCGTCATAGGACTGCAGCGCGTCGCGAATGAATTTCGGCGACAGCGACTTTTGCGAGTGCCTTGCATACCGTTCAATCGACGCGGGGACAAGCTATTCGGGTGCCGCGCAAGGTGCGGGCCCATGGCGGTGGCCGCAACACGCCGATGATCGCGGGTTCGACAGGGGGGCGCGTTCGCCGATTGGGCGGGTCGGTAGCGCGCCTCCCACTCTGGTCAAACCCGAACATGAAGAAGGAGGAGGAGACCGTTGGCGAACACCGGGAGATCCTGAGCGAATTGAAGGGGCCGTGACCGGCCCCTTCAATGGGCTTTGCCGCCTACTCGGCCGCGCCAGCCGCCTCTTCCACCGGCATGTAGAGGTCGCCGCCCTCGCGGTATTTTGCGGCCATCGCCTCCAGCCCTTCCTTCTGCGCCTCGGCACGGATGTCGTGCGAGATCCGCATCGAGCAGAATTTCGGCCCGCACATCGAGCAGAAATGCGCGACCTTATGCGCCTCCTTCGGCAGGGTCTCGTCGTGGAAATTGCGGGCTGTTTCCGGGTCGAGCGAGAGGTTGAACTGGTCCTCCCAGCGGAACTCGAAGCGGGCGCGCGACAGCGCGTCGTCGCGCACCTGGGCTGCCGGATGCCCCTTGGCGAGGTCGGCGGCGTGGGCGGCGATCTTGTAGGTGATGACGCCGACCTTGACGTCGTTGCGGTCAGGCAGGCCGAGATGCTCCTTCGGCGTGACATAGCAGAGCATGGCTGTGCCGAACCAGCCGATCATCGCCGCGCCGATGCCCGAGGTGATGTGGTCGTAGCCGGGTGCGATGTCCGTCGTCAGCGGTCCGAGCGTGTAGAACGGCGCCTCGCCGCAGACGGCCAGTTGCTTGTCCATGTTTTCCTTGATCTTGTGCATCGGCACGTGGCCGGGGCCTTCGATCATCACCTGACAATCCTTGGCCCAGGCGATCTTGGTGAGTTCGCCGAGCGTTTCGAGTTCGGCGAATTGTGCCGCGTCATTGGCGTCGGCGATCGAGCCCGGGCGCAGGCCGTCGCCGAGCGAGAAGGAGACGTCATAGGCGCGGCAGATGTCGCAGATCTCCTCGAAATGCTCGTAGAGGAAGCTCTCACGATGATGATGCAGACACCACTTGGCCATGATCGAGCCGCCACGCGAGACGATGCCGGTGACGCGATCGACGGTGAGCGGGATGTAGTGCAGGCGGACGCCGGCATGGATGGTGAAATAGTCGACGCCCTGCTCGGCCTGCTCGATCAGCGTGTCGCGGTAGACTTCCCAGGTGAGGTCCTCGGCAATGCCGTTGACCTTTTCCAGCGCCTGGTAGAGCGGCACGGTGCCGATCGGAACCGGCGAGTTGCGGATGATCCATTCGCGGATGTTGTGGATATTGCGGCCGGTCGAAAGGTCCATGACCGTGTCGGCACCCCAGCGCGTCGCCCAGACCATCTTCTCGACTTCCTCGGCCATCGACGAGGTGACGGCTGAGTTGCCGATATTGGCGTTGATCTTCACCAGGAAGTTCCGGCCGATGATCATCGGTTCGGATTCCGGATGGTTGATGTTGGCGGGCAGGATCGCGCGGCCGCTGGCGATTTCCTGGCGCACGAATTCCGGCGTCACGTGATCGGGAACGTGGGCGCCGAAGCTTTCGCCGTCGCGGACCTTCGCGCGCGCCGCGTCGCGGCCGAGGTTCTCGCGGATCGCCACGAACTCCATCTCCGGCGTGATGATGCCGGCGCGGGCATAGGCAAGCTGCGTCACTGCCCGGCCACCCGTGGCCTTCAGCGGCGCATGCTGGAACGGGAAGGTTGGCGTCAGGCGGTCGCCACTCACAAAGCCGTTGTCTTCGGGACGAACCGTTCGTCCCTCATAGGTCTCGACATCGCCGCGGTCGACGATCCAGTTGCGGCGCAGCCGCGGCAGGCCGTCCTCGATGCGGATCTCGGCACCGTCGGCGGTATAGGCGCCAGAGGAATCATAGACCGTGACCGGTTGCTCGCCCGACGTCGGGTGCAGCGCGATTTCACGCATCGGCACGCGGATATCCGGATGCAGGACGCCCGGCTTGTGGATCTTTCGGGAGGCCGGAAGCGGGCCTTGCGTGACCGTGAGGGCTGCGGGTTTGGTGGCAATATTCATGACGAGGCTCCAAGTTTGCAATTGGAGACCCAGTTCTGATGCCGGAAAGATGAAAGACGCTCCGCCAGGTGCTCACCGCACGGAATCCTGGCTTCGATATCTGCACCGTCCCTACGCCAGTATGAACTGGATCAGGTTCAACGG
>NZ_JTLA01000219.1:0-1070 GCF_000799055.1 Ensifer sp. ZNC0028 | reverse complement strand
GAGTCGATGACGCCGTCGGCGACCTTGAAGGTCCAGGCGACAGAATTGGCCGTCTGGTTCACCGGGTCGAGCGAGAACTTGCCGAGATAGCCGTCACCGTTCGCCTTGAAGCTGGCGCTGTGGGTGTCGAGCGTATCGACGTCGGCAAAAGCCACCTTGCCGGCGTTGACATGCACCACCGCGTTCTCGCCGGCCGCGCCGTCGCCACGCTCCGTGACCGTGGCGCCCTGCGCGCCGGAGGTAATGACCGGGGCATCGTTCGTCCCGGTGATCACGATCGTCACGGTCTGCGCCGCAATGCCGCCATGGCCGTCGTTGACGAACACGGTGTACTTCTGCGTCAGCGTCTGGCCGGCCTGCAGCGAGTCCAGCACGCCATCGGCCACCTTGAAGTTCCAGCCGATCTTGTCAGCTGCCTGATCGACCGCATCCAGCGAGAAGGTCCCGAGATAACCACGGCCCTGCGGCAAGAAGCTGGCGCTGTGGGTGTCGAGCGTATCGACGTCGGTAAACGTCACCGCGCCGTCCTGCGTGTGCGTCACCGTATTCTCGCCAGCCGCCTTGTCGGCGATCTCCGTCACCGCACCGCTCTGCACGCCCGAGGTGATCACCGGAACGTCGTTGGTGCCGGCGATCACGATCGTGACCGTCTGCGTCGCCGTGCCACCGTGGCCGTCATCGACGGTGACGTCGTAAGTCTGCACCAGGATCTGGCCGGCCTGCAGCGAGTCGAGCACGCTGTCGGCAACCTGGAAGTTCCAGCCGACCTTGTCGGTTGTCTGGTTCAGCGGATCGAGCGAGAAGGTACCGAGATAACCGTTACCGCCGGCGGTGAAGCTCGCCGTGTGCGTGTCGAGCGTATCGACATCGCGAAAGCCGATCGTGCCGTCCTGCGTATGCGTAACCGTGTTCTCGCCCGGAAAACCGTCAAAGCGTTCCACCACGCCGCCGAGCTGCCAACCGGACGTGATCACCGGGGCGTCGTTGGTACCGGTGATCGTGATCGTCACGGTCTGCGTCGCGGTACCGCCCTTGCCGTCGTCGACGGTGACGTCATAGGTCTGCGTCAG
>NZ_JTLA01000218.1:0-374 GCF_000799055.1 Ensifer sp. ZNC0028 | reverse complement strand
CGGGTGTGCAGAGCGGTGCTGTGACGGAGATCGCCGACAAGGCGACCGACGAAAATAACGTCACGCATATGCAGGGTGGTGCGGTTGGCTTTAGCGACGTCGACACGCTCGACACGCATACGGCGAGCTTCAAGGCAGGTGGCAACGGCTATCTCGGCACCTTCGCGCTCGATCCCGTCGATCAGGCGGGCGACAAGGTCGGCTGGAATTTCCAGGTGGCCGACAGTGTGCTCGACTCCCTGCAGTCTGGCCAGACCCTGACGCAGACCTATGACGTCACCGTCGATGACGGCCACGGCGGCACGGCGACGCAGACGGTCACGATCACGATCACCGGCACCAACGACGCGCCGATCATCACCTCGGGTGTGCAG
>NZ_JTLA01000217.1:0-297 GCF_000799055.1 Ensifer sp. ZNC0028 | reverse complement strand
GGCTGGCGACAAAGGCGGAAGAACTCGGCGTCGAGATCTATCCGGGCTTTGCCGCAACCGAAGTGCTCTACAACGACGAGGGTGCCGTCATTGGTGTCGCCACTGGCGACATGGGCATCGAGAGGAACGGCGAGCCGGGTCCGAACTTCGCCCGCGGCATGGCGCTGCTCGGCAAATACACGCTGATCGGCGAGGGCGTGCGCGGCTCTCTCGCCAAGCAGCTGATCGCCAAGTTCGATCTCTCCAGGGACAGCGACGTCCAGAAGTTCGGCATTGGCCTCAAGGAACTCTGGCAGG
>NZ_JTLA01000216.1:0-269 GCF_000799055.1 Ensifer sp. ZNC0028 | reverse complement strand
TGAACAAGGAAGAGTCCTTCATGTACGATCGGGAAACCAACTTCCCAATGGAGGACACGCGGAACGAAGCCCGCATCGAATATACCGAGAAGGGCATGACCCAGCTGAGCTCGCGCCGTTGCGAGATCATCAAGCTGTCGAAAAGCGGCGCGTTGATCGGTATCCTCACGCAGTACCAGCTGCCGGAGAACTTTTACCTGGATATCCCGAGCGCACGCATCCAGATGGTCGGCTGCCTTTTGAAGCGGGTGCATGCCAACAACGTCATC
>NZ_JTLA01000215.1:0-322 GCF_000799055.1 Ensifer sp. ZNC0028 | reverse complement strand
ACGATGCCCCGGTCATTACCTCGGGTATTCAGAGCGGTGCGGTGACGGAGATCGCCGACAAGGCGACGGGCGAGAATACGGCCACGCACACGCAGGGCGGCACGATCGGCTTTTCCGACGTCGATACGCTGGATGAGCACAGCGCCAGCTTCAAGGCGAACGGCAACGGTTACCTCGGCACTTTCGCGCTCGACCCGGTCAACCAGGCGGGCGACAAGATCAACTGGAGTTTTAATGTCGCCGACAGCGTGCTCGACTCGCTGCAGGTCGGTCAGACGCTGACGCAGACCTATGACGTCACCGTCGACGACGGCAAGGGCGG
>NZ_JTLA01000214.1:0-240 GCF_000799055.1 Ensifer sp. ZNC0028 | reverse complement strand
TGTCGGAGACCCGGTCGACGCCGTCGCGCTTGAAGCTGCCGGTCGCGTAGGCCCGCACGCTCTCGCGCCAGCGCCCGCCGATGAGCATCGAGACGGAGGCACGATAGTGTTTGCCCTTGATGTCCCAGAGCGCGATGTCGATGCCGGAAAGGGCGGTGATCGCAAGTCCGCGCTGGCCTTGATCGCGCAGCGCGTTGTAGAGGATCGCCCAGAGCTTTTCCGTCTGGCGCGGATCCTGGC
>NZ_JTLA01000213.1:0-2179 GCF_000799055.1 Ensifer sp. ZNC0028 | reverse complement strand
GTTCGCGACCAGGGCCGGTGCGCGGGAAGGCGTGGGGGCAGCGGCCGCCGGTGTCTGGCGCGCAGCCGGTTGCGAGGCGGGTGCCTCCGCCCGGTTGCTGGTTGCCGTCGCGCGGGCACTGCCGCGCGCTGCCTTCATCGCCTCGAACTCGGCGAACCGATCGACCGGCTCCTCTTCCAGCAGCCATTCGACGCCCGCGTCGCCGTGGAAGGCGAGGAGGGCGGCAAGCTGCGCCGGAGAGAGGTCGTGGGCGGAAATCATGGCCGCCAACCTAGCCCATAAGCGGCCGGACCGGAACCGCTTTTCCGGCGCTCGGCCCTCCTATCCAAGGTCATGCACATCGGGCCCGCGCGTCGCCTCAGGCTGCGTTGGCGGTCCAGTGGGCGATGTCCTCGTGCTCGCCGATCAGCGCCAGGCCGTGGGCGATCGACAGCAGTTCGCCGCCGCTCTCGATCCGGTCGGCATCGAAACGCCGCTCGAAGATGCCGCGTACGGCTGGAACGAAGGAGGTGCCGCCGGTCAAGAACACCTTGTCGATCGTCTCGGGTGCCGTTGCGGTCGACTGTAGGACGTCGTCGAGTGCGCCCTCGATGCGGGCGAGCTCCGGCGCGATCCAGCCTTCGAAATCGCTGCGGCGAACGGTGCGGCGCGACATTTCGCCGAGCGGCGCGAAATAGAACTCGGTCTCGTCCTGCTTCGACAGCTGCATCTTGGTTGCCGAGATCGCGTTGTAGAGCGGGTAACCTTCGTCATGTTCGATCAGGTCGACGAAGGCCTCCAGCTTTTCCGGCTCCAGGCTCTGGCGCACCAGCTTCTTCAGATCCGTAAAATCTTTCAGTGTCTTGAAGATCGAAAGCTGATTCCAGCGGCCGAAATTCGCGTAGTAGTTCGACGGCACTTCAAGCAGCTTGTCGAAGCTCTTGAACAGACTCCCCTTTCCGATCAGCGGCGAGACGACGTTGTCGATGATGCGGAAGTCGAAGTGGTCGCCGGCGATGCCAACGCCCGAATGGCCGATCGGGGTCGCCGTCAGGCGTCCGGCCTTGGTCTCGAAGCGGATCAGCGAATAGTCGGTCGTGCCGCCGCCGAAGTCCGCAACGAGCACCGTCGCATCCTGCTTCAGGTTCTGGGCGAAGTAGAAGGCCGCTGCCACCGGCTCGTAGACGTAATGCACTTCCGGGAAGCCGAATTCGGAGAGGGCTGCGCCGTAGCGCTCGAGCGCCAGTGCCGGGTCGGGGCTGGAGCCGGCAAAGTGCACCGGACGGCCGACGACGATGCGGCTGTATTGGTCTGCCCAGCCGTCGCCGGCATAGTCGCGCAGCTTGGTCAGGAACACGCGCATCAGGTCTTCGAAGCTGTGGCGCTTGGCAAAGACCTGCGTGCCCTGGAAGAGCGGGCTTGCGGCAAAGGTCTTGATCGACTGCAGGAAGCGACAGTCGCCGGGATTGTCGATGAAGGCGCGGATGGCGGCCTGACCCGCCTCGACCTTCAGCGCCTGGGCGCCAAGCTTGGCATCCTTCATGAAGGAGAGGGCAGTACGCATGGCGTCGGTCGAGCCGGCGAGGCTGTCGAAGTGCATCGAATGGGTCGTGTCGCCCGCGGCAACCGCCAGAACGGAATTGGTGGTGCCGAAATCAAAGCCGAGTGCCTTGACCATGAGTGTCTCCTTGCGTCTGGCGTCGCTTCGCCGCCCGGAGCAAGCCGGCAGGCGCGCGACGCAACATGAATTCCGTGGGCCGCTCTCAGGGATCGTTGGGCGGCCGGCTGCAAAGCCGAAAGACACGCCGTCCGGACGCCGAGAGGCGCCTTGCCGCGTGCCGATTGCGAATGGGGTGTGCCAGCGCGTACCGCTGGAAGGGTGCGGCGGCCTCCTCGCACGGCTCTTCGGCAAAAGCAAGGCCGCATGAGCGTAGCTTCGCTGCGCGACAAATTGATATATTTACGTTTACGTACACGTCATATAGATATTTGCCCTATACTCATGACCTCATGCGCAAAAGCGGGCATCGTCTGTCGCATCCCGGCTCGACAAGCCAAACTGCATTTGCCATGACGGAATGATATGCCCTGGGAACTGAGCCGGCAGAAGACCGGTGAGACTGGAGAGACGGTATGACCGAACAAGACCTGCCCGAACGCGAGAGCATGGAGTTCGACGTTGTGATCGTGGGTGCGGGAC
>NZ_JTLA01000212.1:0-329 GCF_000799055.1 Ensifer sp. ZNC0028 | reverse complement strand
TCGGCGCCGATTATCTCGTCAACGAGCGGGCGCTGGTCGGCCTGTCATTCCACTACGACTATATGAGCGACCCGACCGACGAGGATGCCGAACTGACCGGCAATGGCTGGCTCGCCGGTCCCTATGCCTCGTTCGAAATCGGCCAGGGCGTCTTCCTCGACGCCAACCTGCTCTATGGCGGTTCGTCCAACGACATCGACACCGGCATCTTCACCGGCACCTTCGACACGACCCGCTGGATGGCGGACGTCAAGCTGACCGGCGAGTGGCAACTCGACGAGACCACCGTGCTGACACCGAAGCTCAGAGCCGTCTACTTCAACGAAGAG
>NZ_JTLA01000211.1:0-247 GCF_000799055.1 Ensifer sp. ZNC0028 | reverse complement strand
GGATGTCGAGACCTTCGACCAGCTCGGGTTTGAGCGACGAAGCGGCAGCCAGCGCCGGATAGCAGATTGCCGGGCGCAGGTTGGCGAAGAGTTCAAGATCCTTGCGCAGGCGCAAGAGGCCCGCTTCCGGGCGAACCTCGTAGGGCACCGCATCCCACTTCGGACCGCCGACGGCGCCGAACAGCACCGCGTCGGCGGCGAGCGCCTTTGCCATGTCCTCTTCCGAGATCGCCTGGCCGTGGGCGTC
>NZ_JTLA01000210.1:0-300 GCF_000799055.1 Ensifer sp. ZNC0028 | reverse complement strand
AGACCGCCGCAGCGCTCGAAGAGATCACCACGACCGTCAAGGACTCGGCCCGCCGGGCTGAAGAGGTCGGCGCGCTGGTCGCCCGCACTCGTGCCGGTGCCGAGAAGTCCGGCGAGGTCGTCGCCAACGCCGTAGACGCGATGCACGCGATCGAGAAGTCCTCGGGCGAGATCTCCAACATCATCGGCGTCATCGACGACATCGCCTTCCAGACGAACTTGCTTGCGCTGAACGCCGGCGTCGAAGCGGCGCGTGCCGGTGAAGCCGGCAAGGGCTTTGCCGTCGTCGCCCAGGAAGTGC
>NZ_JTLA01000209.1:0-1084 GCF_000799055.1 Ensifer sp. ZNC0028 | reverse complement strand
CTGATTAAGAGTCAGCTGCTCTACCAACTGAGCTAATCACCCATCCGCGACCGCTGCGGTGTGTCCCGCTGCTGTCGTGAGGGGGCGTATAAAGGCGTTCGGTTTGGTTGTCCAGCGCCTTTGTGAAAATCTTTTGAAAAATTTCATGGGGCTAGCGCACCCCCTGTGGAGAACTTGCTCTGCCTCTGCCAAGCGCGTTACGGCCACATCCGCGCGCCCTGCCGATACAGGCCAAAGGGGAAACGCGACGAAAGACCCGTTTGACGCGAGCCACATGCTCGGCATACTGCAACGAAGCGGGCCACACGAAACGAGCGATGATTGGAGAGGTTATCCCCATGCGCAGCACGATCGCCACAGGAATGCTCGTCGGTATCCTTGCCGGCATCGCCACCGAGGCGAAGGCAGACGTGCCGTTCTTCAACGCCACCTGCCCAGGCCGCATCGAGGTCCACGCCGATCGGGGCGGTCCCGTCTACATCAACGGCAGCGAGGCACGCCTGAAGCGGTTCAGCAACGACTACTACGAGGCGAGCCAGGGACGAACCACGGTCTCGATCAGCGTCAACCGCGATGGTTCGCCCTCGATCAGCTACACCCGCCGGGGCGCCGGCAATGGCGTCTGCCGCGTCACGTCGGCCGGCGGCAACACACGGCCACGCCCGGAGCGACCGCCGCAATATGACGACACGCAACAGCCGGATCGTGTCGACGCAAGGATGATGCCGCGCTTCTGCCAGGGCGAAGCCTCCGCCGCTTTCGGCGTGCGCCCCAATCGCATCACCGTCAACATGGCCTTCCGAAGCGGCCGCTATTATTGGGTGCAGGGCAACTACGATGGCTCCCGCGGCGCCACCTTCTTCAATTGCCGCTTCGACCTCAGGGGCAACTTCATCGACGTGCGCTGACGACAGGATCGATCGAAGGCGAGACTTCGGCCGTTTCCGACTGCTCCGGCGGAAACGGCTGTGAGTTTCTCATCGCGAGATGCAAATACCCTCTTGAGTGTGATGAGGTCGTGCGCTAAAGCGACGCCATGGATGGGTGATTAGCTCAGTTGGTAGAGCAGCTGACTCTTAATCAG
>NZ_JTLA01000208.1:0-266 GCF_000799055.1 Ensifer sp. ZNC0028 | reverse complement strand
CGCGACGGTCAAAACGCATGGAGGCGCTTTCGAACGGCACGGCCAGCCGATGTTCGAGAAGATGGGTACGGACGGCGACGATCTTCATGGGCTATCCTCGCAATACGCTCATTTCCGACGCTTGTTCGCACCGATCAGCGCGTCGAGCATGGCGACCTCCTCCTCGGTCAGGTCTTTCAGCGGCGCACGCACCGGACCGGCATCAAAACCCTGCAGCCGTACGCCGGCCTTGATCGCCGACACCGCATAGCCCTTGGCGCGGTTGC
>NZ_JTLA01000207.1:0-225 GCF_000799055.1 Ensifer sp. ZNC0028 | reverse complement strand
CTTCGGCGCGCTTGAGCGCGGATGCTTCGCTCATTTGGGCTGGTTTTTTCACGCCGCCTCGATATCGGTTTGCGAAAAATCGTTGCCCTTGTAGAGGAGGGGTTCTCCGGAAAGCGCGGCAAGAGCATAGGAAAAGCAGTCACCGTAGTTGAGGCTGGCCGGATGACGGCCCTTGCCATAACGCCGCCAGGCGCGTCGCGCGCGATCAGCATGGTCGGCTGTAAC
>NZ_JTLA01000206.1:0-710 GCF_000799055.1 Ensifer sp. ZNC0028 | reverse complement strand
AAACCAGCCCAAATGAGCGAAGCATCCGCGCTCAAGCGCGCCGAAGGGCTCATGCGCTCGACGCCATCTTGCCCTTCGATCGCCGAGACCAGCTTGCAGCCCTTCTCACCGACGACGACGTCGCGACGCTCAAGCATCTTGCCAGCGAAGGCATGGGCGACAACACGCTCAGGGCTCTGGCGTCAGATCTCGGCTATCTTGAGGCCTGGTGCCAGCTCGCCACGGGCACCCCCTGCCCTAGCAGGAGCCAGAGAGCCTGCTCTTAAAGTTCGTCGCGCACCATCTCTGGGACACGGCTAAGCGGGCCGAGGATCCATTCCACGGAAGGCCGGCAGAGGTTGAAGCTGGCCTGCGCTCGGAGCGCCTCCTGCGCGCCGATGGGCCGCATGCCCCGGAAACTGTGCGGCGCCGGCTACAAGCTGGTAGATCCTGACCCGCTGGCCGCTGCGGCTTGCCGTGCGCGCCAGTGCCCGGCCGAGGCAACGAAAGAAAAGGCGGTGACCGGCGATGTCCTGACCAAGCTGCTGCAGGTCTGCGCCGGCGAGCGCTCGGTCGACCTGCGCGAGCGGGCGCTGCTTCTGACGGCTTTCGCTTCCGGTGGCCGCCGCCGCGCGGAAGTCGCTGCGCTGGGTGTCGAAGACCTGGTTGACGAAGAGCCAGTGCGAGCGGATCCGATCGATGCCGCCTCCCCTCCCCTCCCCTCCCCTCCC
>NZ_JTLA01000205.1:0-294 GCF_000799055.1 Ensifer sp. ZNC0028 | reverse complement strand
TGTCGTGTTCGGAGCGCTTCTGCAGCTCCATGTCCTTCACCTTGAGGTGGACCGGCTGGTCCTCCTCATGGTTGGTATTCGACAGGAACACCGAGGACAGCCGATCGAAGGTCAGCACCCCATCCGGCTTCGGATAATCGATCTTCTGGTGCTGGGCGGCCGGCTCGAGTGACTGCGCATCGGTTAGCCCGTGCTTCAGCGTGCCGAAGAACGAGAAGCCGAACAGCTGGTTGGTCCACATGTCCAAGCCGCCGAGCCCAACGCCGATCGCCGTGCCGAACTTCGACCACAGCG
>NZ_JTLA01000204.1:0-329 GCF_000799055.1 Ensifer sp. ZNC0028 | reverse complement strand
TCGGCGCCGATTATCTCGTCAACGAGCGGGCGCTGGTCGGCCTGTCGTTCCACTATGACTACATGAGCGACCCGACCGACGCGGATGCCGAATTGACCGGCAACGGCTGGCTCGCCGGTCCCTATGCCTCGTTCGAAATCGGCCAGGGGGTCTTCCTCGATGCCAACCTGCTCTATGGCGGCTCGTCGAACGACATCGACACCGGCATCTTCACCGGCACCTTCGACACAACCCGCTGGATGGCGGACGTCAAGCTGACCGGCGAGTGGCAGCTCGACGAGATCACCGTGCTGACACCGAAGCTCAGAGCCGTCTACTTCAACGAAGAG
>NZ_JTLA01000203.1:0-6165 GCF_000799055.1 Ensifer sp. ZNC0028 | reverse complement strand
CAGCCTTCAGCCTAACTCAGCAAGGCGGCCGTCACCGGAGGGGTACTTATTTCTTGAAGTTCCAGGGCATCAATGCGTCGATATCGCTCGCCTGCCAACCGGCCGCGATGCGCTCGAGCGTCTGCGTCAACCACGCCAGTGGATCGACTTCGTTCATCTTGGCGGCCTGGATGAGGGTGGAGAGCGTCGTAGAGGAGCTCGAGCCACCACGCAACTCGCGTCACCCAGGCGCCGAGCGTGCCGCGATCGATGATCACGCCGCAGGAGGCAAGCATCGTAAGCGGTTAGCTGACAGCGTCTGACCTGAAGTTCCAGGGCATGAGGGCTTCGATTTCGGATGCTGGCCAGCCTTGAGCAATGCGGGTCTAGGTCTGCGAGAGCCAGTCGAGCGGATCGACGTTGTTCATTTTGGCGGTCTGCAAGACGGTGGCCACCGTCGCCCAGGTTCGTCCACCGCCCTCGCTTCCGGCGAATAGACTATTCTTCCTCGTAATTGTCTGGGGCCTGATCGCGCGTTCGACAATGTTGGAGTCGATCTCGATGCGACCGT
Source organism: Ensifer sp. ZNC0028 (assembly GCF_000799055.1). Lineage (NCBI taxonomy): Bacteria > Pseudomonadati > Pseudomonadota > Alphaproteobacteria > Hyphomicrobiales > Rhizobiaceae > Ensifer > Ensifer sp. ZNC0028. The sequence goes on along the minus strand of NZ_JTLA01000203.1, from coordinate 5,615 downwards.
CCGCTAAAAAGCGCTCCAGCGCCTCGCGCCGGATGAGCGCGTAGCGGATCGCCTCAGCGGTCTTGGACTTCCCGGAGACCTTGCCGAGCTCTTTTTCCCAAAGACCGAAGAGACTGGCGACAATGGCTGCAAACTTTCCCGGGCAAAGCGTGGAGCGGCTGTCGGCATCCTTGCCGCGAACCTCATCTTCGATGCGCCAGAGCTCGGTCATTGCCAGGACAGTGTCTGTGGCGGCCTGAGAGACACCGCTAATGTGCAGATCGTAAAACTTGCGCCGTAGATGTGTCCAACATCCTGCAAGCTGGATCGTTTCGTTGCTGCCGGTTTTCGCCCGCGTCTTGGCGAGATTGGTATAGGCCGAGTAGCCATCCACTTGCAGGATACCGCTGAATCCGGCGAGATGACGCGTCACGCAATCCGCGCCTCTGCTGTCTTCAAAACGATAGGCCACCATCGGCGGACTGGTCCCACCATAGGGGCGATCGTCGCGCGCATAGGCCCAAAGCCAGGCCTTGGTGGTTTTGCCCGAACCGGGCGCAAGAGTGGGCAGGGTCGTCTCGCCGGCAAAGATCCTTTCGCCCTCCTTGACCCTCTCCAGGATATAATCGGCCAGCATCTGCAGTTCGAAGCCGAGATGCCCCATCCGTTGGGCCATCAGCGATCGGCTGATCTCGACGCCGCCACGCAGATAGATCGCTTCCTGCCGATAAAGAGGAAGACCATCGGCGTATTTGGAAACGGCGATATAAGCGAGCAGCCGTTCCGTCGGCAGGCCGCCTTCGATGATGTGTGCCGGCGCCAGGGCCTGGACCACATCATCGCTGCCCCGGAAAGCGCATTTGGGACGGCGCGTCACGATAATCCTGAACTTCGGCGGCACGACGTCCAGACGTTCGCAGCGGTCCTCACCGATCAGAACCTTTACCAGCCCCTCGCACCCGGCCGGAATTTCCGGCTCGATGACCTCCTCGATGCGTTCGAGATGGGCGACAAAACCCTTGCGCGGACGCGGTGCTCGCTTCGGCTTGTCTTTGGCCGCGCGGTCGAGTTCGCTGCGGATTGCCGATAGGCCGGTTTCGACCTCTTCGAAAGCAAAGGAGACCTGCTCGTCGTTGACCCCGAGGCGGAGCCGCTCAGAACGCTTGCCATTTTGCGTGCGCTGCAAAACCTTCATGATCAAGGTCAGGTTGGCAATCCGCTCGTTGGCGCTCTTCTCAACCGCCTCCAACCGCGCGATCTCAGCCTCGGCCGCCTTCAGCCGGGCCTCCTTCGCAGCCTGTTCGCGCGCCAGCTCGAGGACCATCGCTTTCAGCGCATCAACGTCGTCCGGCAGGTCGCTAAGGGGCAAATCCATGAGGTCAAATAGAGCACAAGAACAGCCGCTTTCCCAATCATTACAGCAGCATGATTCATCTTGCCGCAGTCCTGATCAGCCCGTCAGCAGCGGCCGCCTGACCTTGGTTGGCTGGATCTTCTTCCAATCCAGACCGGCCAGAAGCGCCATTAATTGCGAATGGTCCAGACGTATCCGGGCGGCCGATATGCCCGGCCAGCAAAAGCTCTGCTCCTCGAGCGTTTTCGAATAGAGGCAGACGCCGCTGCCATCCCACCAGACGATGCGAACACGGTCCGCCCGCTTCGACCGGAACACATAAAGCGCTCCGTTGAACGGGTCGAGACCGCCATCTCTGACCAGAGCCATCAAGGATGCCGCACCTTTGCGGAAGTCGACCGGCTGGCACGACACGTAGACGACGACGCCGGACGCGATCATGCCTTGCGGACCGCCCGCAGTATCTTCGCCAGGTGATCCGACTCGATATCGCCGGCGACGCGCACCACGACATCACCGATGACGATTTCCACCGTAGAGCTTGCCACCGACTCAACGCGCGCGAACTTGACCTCCTCCTTCGCGGCTTCCGTCAGGGGCGCAACCAAGCCTGATAACAGTGCCTTGCGCCGCCATCCGTAAAGCTGCGAAGGATCCAATCCCTCAGCACGCGCGCTCGCCGAGACATTGGCGCAAGGCAACAACGTCTCGGCGATCAGGCGCTCCTTCTCTTCGTCCGGCCAGTCGCGCGGCTTGCGTCGCGCCCCCACCGGCGCCGCCGTCAAAACCTCGAATGTTCGCGGCTGATTCACACTGTCGCTCATAGGATCTCCGCATGATTCATGCAGAAAATCCCCGATCAGCGGACCAAATGATACGTGGGGGTCCCTACGCGCTTACCAAGCATCTGGGCCTAGCGATGCAGCGGCAAATGCCAGGCAAACTTCGAAACGGCGACATGGGCAGCGAAGGCCGTGGTCACCATGCCCCCGTCCATCACACGCGCCGGCACGGGCGCTTGCACGATGACGCTTTCGCAGGCCTGGCAGGCATAGCGCGGCCGGAGCGTCCGTTTCACCCGGACAACCGCCGGCACGATGTCGAGCGCCTCGCTGAAGATTGGAATAGCCGTCCGGCATCCTCGGAAAACGCATCCAGAACGTTCAACAGGCGGAATTGCCTGCCATCTCCAGTTCCTGTATTCGAGAAATTGTCCGCTACTTAATATGTCTCAGTTGAGGGGTGCATTCCACGACTGTCCGGGATTTACCGGAATCGCTGTCCCGTTAATCCGAAATCCGCAGCCATCCTCAAGACGATGCGCCATGAAGTCCATAACCAGACCAGGTTTGGTTTCTCCGGTAACTTCAGGATCAAACCCCGCAAGCGGCTGAGGCGCGAGAAGCCGGATGCTCTGGCCGTATCAGTTCCAGCTCGCGATAGATGCGGTATACCCGCTTATGGTTCCAGTGATGCCCCCGGACATTGCGCTGGTAGAGAAAGCAAAGGCCGAAGCCCCAGCTCTTCTTCGCCCGCGTCAACACGATCAGGAGATCGGCGATCTGCTCTTTCTCCTCGTTCAGCTTGGCACTGTAACAATAGCATGTTTCGCTGACACCAAAGGTGCGGCAGGCGAGTGCAATGCTCACCCCGCGTAACGCCACCGCTTTCCCGGCCATCTCCCGGCGTTGACATGGCCGCGTCACTTTTTTCCAAGAGCCTCTTTGAGCAGTTCCGCCCGCATGCTCATCTTAGCATTACATTTTCTTCAGCCAACGGTTTTCGTCTTCAAGAGCCTTCATCTGGCTGATCATCGACGCGTCCATGCCGCCGTATTTGGCTCGCCATTTATAAAACGACGCCGTGCTCATCCCGTGCTCCCGGCGTAAATCAGGCACGGGAACGCCGCCCTCCGCCTAGCGTAGGATTGCAAGGATTTGCGGTTCGCTGAATCTTCTCGTCTTCATCAAAATCTCTTCGATCATATCGAGAAAAATCTACTTTTGAAGTCCGTTAATTGCCGGGGGGACTACCATGTCCGCGGCATCCCGATTTCAATGAAAAGACCCAACTATGTTAGAGATAAGGAGCCTAATCCCCTCAAAGTGCTGTGCGCGCATTTGATGAAATACCTTCAGGTTATTTTCCATCATCGCCATGCGCTCTTGTTGCGTAAGACTTTTAGAAAGAGATTCGCGAGTGACATAGCCAAGTCCTAAACGTCTAAAGTCGCCGATATCTTCATAGTGAAGTATCGGTATAACCCCGGCTGCGCAGTACTCGACGATCTTCGTCGGACATGAAACGCGATTGACGACGGAGTTCGTTCGCAACGCATAGCCGAAGTCAGCTTTCAGATACTCTTTCCAAACCTCGTTTATACCTCCAGCGCTTTTTACCGAAATATTCTCCCGTTCGGGTTCAGGATATTTCAGCAACATACTTTGCACAGCCTCAATATCTTGTGTCACAATCGTTACACTAAGATCGATTGAGACGGCGTGAGCCACTGTCAAAGGCAGACACTGCCACTCTTGGACGCCGCCAGCATAAATTAGCCGATCACGTATGTTCGCCCTTTCATTTACAGTCATAAGGTGCGGGAAATCTATGATGATAGGCACGACCAAAAGAACGGTATCTTGAAGCATAGGATACTTTGTTACTATCCAATCCTTCATTGAGTGCGTGACGCAAACAACGTCTGTTGCTATTAGAAGAACCTCCCGCTCGAGTTCATGGGCCTGTGTTGCTCTCCTCGGGTCACCTTGAAGTTCTAACTCTTCGGGTACTACGCCATGCAAGTCTACAATCCGCTTGTTGCAACTGCAGAACGCTTTAAACGCATTGGCGTCGTGGAGCGGGAAGATCGTATGCGCATAGACAGCCGCCGCCCTTTTCGATAGACCTTCCACTAATTCCCCGGCAAAATTATCTGACAAGTAGACGGCGAATACACCCTCTTCATGCTTTACGAAGCTATCTCCATCGCCTTGTCCACTTTGGCAAACATACAGCCGGTTCCAGTCCTTGAAACGGGAGTCGATAGAGCGCAGACGCTGCACATATCCGTCGCCTGAAGGAGAGGTGAATGGATCAACGACTGACAAGAAGATGATGTACGGCTCGCTGCCGAAGTAGAGGGACACAATATTCTCTACCGCTGCCTCGATCAGAGTAATAGGATTAAGTGGGCTATAATCCGCCCCTCCGCTTCGCTCGCGACCGGCGAGTTTTTCCAACTCTGATCTGTAAGCACCCTTGATACGTCCATACAACAGGTAGTGTTCGAATGGAGCACATGCGGTATTGGCTAGTTCTGCGGCGAACTCTCTTTTATACCATCTCGTGTCGAAGACGCGATTGGGACGCAAGTTTGACACCTCCCCAATCTCCATAAAATGCTGAAGCGGGGATACTTCATACGGGAGTTGATACTCTGTCGTATACCAATCCGAGTCAAACGCCGCGTTCGGCCGACGACGCTCCAAGGCCCCCTGCCCAACAAAATGCTCGAGCGCCCCTACAGCCACGTCTTTGTAGTTTTCACGGTACCATCGAGGATCAAAATATGGGCACGGTTTGTAGTCATTCGCCTCACCAACTGAGGCGTAATGAGAGAGTGGCTCAACGTTTCCTGCGGGGTACTCCGATCTGTACCAGTGAGGTACGAAATAGGGGTTTGGCTTGCGTCCCTCAGTCCATCCCATGCGCAAGTAATGGGACAAGGGGTCCACATTGGCGATCCGAAGATCGGAATTCGCTGAAAGATACCAAGCTAGATCAAACAGGGGATGTGGCGAGCGTCCTTCTCGCCAACCGAACTCCACATAGTGGGAAAGTGGCTCTCGACCCGAGTTTGCGACATCCGGATTTTTTGTGAGATATTGGCGACCTAAAAAAACGCGGTGTGGTTCGCGTCCCTCTTGCCAGCCCAATTCAGTATAATGGGACAGCGGTTCACGACCGGCTTGAGCAACATCTTGATTCGACGCTAGATACCACTCAATGTCAAACAACGGATGCGGTGAACGTCCCTCACGCCACCCGAATTTGAGATAGTGAGCCAGTGGATCAATCCCCGCAACGCTCACGTCGGGGTTAGCGGCGAGGTACCAATTACGGTCAAAAAGGGGATGCGGGGTCCTCCCTTCACTCGAACCAAACTCGATATAATGAATCAGCGCATTTCCGCCAGTGCGCGCAACGTCTGGATTTTCCCTAAAATACCAACCGGCGTCAAACAGCGGATGAGGCCGGCGACCTTCGCGCCAGCCTTCAC
>NZ_JTLA01000202.1:0-242 GCF_000799055.1 Ensifer sp. ZNC0028 | reverse complement strand
GAACAGGAAGCTGCCGTCCATCCAGACGTCGAAGGGCTGATCGGTCGCGACGAAGGTCTGGCCGGCTGCTGCCGCATCGGCGGCATCGCGCGCCGCCTGAATCTGCGTGAGGCTGGTCGAGAAGCCAAGGCGCGCGCCCCGTTCGGACGGTGCGACAGCCGTCGTCACCGGATCGGTGCTTGCCGCCGCCCGCCGGCGCTCGATCAGCCCCGGAACCTTGACCGTCGACGACAGCAGGCTCT
>NZ_JTLA01000201.1:0-961 GCF_000799055.1 Ensifer sp. ZNC0028 | reverse complement strand
CACAAGCCGATCGTGCTGATCGGCGGCGGCACCACGCGGATCGGTGATCCCAGTTTTCGCTCGGCGGCGCGTCCGATTCTGTCGGAGGACGAGATCGCGGCCAATGTCGCCGGCATCCGAAAAGTGTTCGAGCGGCTGCTGACCTTCGGCGACGGGCCGACGGATGCCGTCATGGTCAACAATGCCGAGTGGCTCGACCGGATGGCCTGGATCGACATGCTCCGGGACGTCGGCAAACATTTCTCCGTCAACCGCATGCTCTCCTTCGACAGCGTCAAGTCGCGGCTGGAGCAGCAGGAGAACCTGAGTTTCCTCGAGTTCAACTACATGATCCTGCAGGCGGTCGATTTCCTGGAATTGTTCCGCCGCACCGGCTGCCGGCTGCAGCTCGGCGGCGGCGACCAGTGGGGCAACATCGTCGGCGGCGTCGATCTGTTGCGCCGGATCGAGGGCGCCGAGGTCTTCGGCATGACCACGCCGCTGCTGACCACCGCCTCGGGCGTCAAGATGGGCAAGACGGCGGCAGGCGCCGTCTGGGTCAACGCGGATCGCCTGTCGCCCTACGACTACTGGCAGTTCTGGCGCAACGCCGAGGACGCCGACGTGGTGCGCTTCCTCAAACTCTTCACCGACCTGCCGCTCGACGAGATCGAAAGGCTCGGCCGCGCCGAAGGCGCCGACCTCAACGTGGTGAAGGAGCGCCTCGCCAACGAGGCGACGGCGCTGGCCCATGGGCAGCACGCGGCCGAACGGGCGCAGCAGACGGCGCGAGAGGCTTTCGGGCAAGGCGAAGCCGCCGCGGGCTTGCCGACCGTCGAACTCGACAACGCCGAGCGCGCCGCCGGTGTGGTGCTGGTCGACCTGCTCGTTCGGGCCGGCCTGGCGTCATCGAAGAGCGAGGCACGGCGGGCGGTTGCCGGCCGCGGCGTCCGGATCGACGGCGAGGTCGTCGAGGATGCGG
>NZ_JTLA01000200.1:0-6036 GCF_000799055.1 Ensifer sp. ZNC0028 | reverse complement strand
GCTGACGGCCGCCTCGGTCGTGACCTCGGCCACGCCCGCCGCGGCACAGCAGGCGCTCGGGCCGGGTGCGCCGACATTGCCGGTCACCGGCGTCGCCATGCATCCGGGCTATGCCCGCACGATCGCGCAGATGGCCTATGTCTGGGGCTGGCCGATCGTCAACATGCTCAACCGCAAGGCCAGGATCACCCAGGCGCCGAGTCCCGGCCTGCTCGGTGGCATTCTGCCGGTTGCCCCGCGCGGCCAGGTGGGCATGCTGCACGACTATATCGAGCCGTCCGAAACCTTCGTCACATGCCCCAACCAGGATGTGGTCTACGGCCTCGGCTTCTTCGAACTCGACGATGAGCCCGTCGTCGCTCAGGTGCCCGATTTCGGCGACCGCTTCTGGGTCTATGCGCTTTACGACGCGCGCACCGACCAGTTCGGCCAGCTTGGAAAGCCCTATGGCACCAAGCCCGGCTTCTACCTGCTCGTCGGGCCCGATTGGGACGGGCTGAAGCCGGCAGGCATTACCGATATCATCCGTTCGCCGACCTCGCTTGCCAACGCCATTCCGCGCATCTTTCAGGACGACACGGGCGAGGACAACAAGGACATTCAGCCGTTCATCAACCAGGTCGTCTTCTATCCGCTCAAGGATTTTACCGGCCAGATGAAGACGATCGAATGGGCGAAGCTCATCGATATTCCAGCCCCGCCGGCCGATGATGCGGCAGCCGAGGGCGAAACGCGGTGGGTGGTGCCGGAAAAATTCTTCGAGCAGTTCCCCGATGCGATTGCCGCCGTCGATCCGCTGCCGGGGGAAGAGGCTCTCTATGCGCAGTTCCGCCTGCTGATCGACGCCACCGAAAGGGACGAAGAGCTGAAGCAGATGCTGGTCGATACGGCGATCGAGACCGAGGAAAAGGTCATTGCACCCTTCTTCGACTGGCAGCGCAACGGGCTTCCAGCCGGCAACGGCTGGAACCGCTCGGTCAACAACGCGCAATGGGGCATCGACTATTTCAACCGGACGGGAACGGCCAAGTCGAACATGTTCGACAACAGGCCCTCGGAAACGCAATATTTCTACACCGATTTCGACGGCTCCGGCGATCAGCTGACCGGCGTGAAGCTCTACGAGATCACCTTTGCGCCAGGTGAGGATCCGCCGGTCAACGGGTTCTGGTCGCTGACCCTCTACAACGACAAGCATCTTTTCCATCCCAACGAGCACGAGCGCTATTCGGTCGGCACCAAGTCCCGGCAGCTGAAGCGCAACAAGGATGGCTCGCTAACGATCTACGTGGGCGCCGAGCGCCCCGGAGGGGAGAAGGACAGCAACTGGCTGCCGGCGCCGCACGGGATCTTTTCGCTCTATATTCGCGCCTATTGGGGCAAGGACGAGATCCTCGACGGCTCCTGGCAGCCGCCGAAGATCACAGTTGCGGCATGAGGGGGGCCAAGGTGCCGGGATAAACCGACGTCGGTTTGCCCGGCGTGTTCAACGCCAGAAACGCTTGACGTCGATCACGTCGTCGAGCGCGGCCTGTGCGCGGTCGATGAGCTTGTCCTTGTTCGCCTCAACGACGAGCGTTCCGGCGTCCGGGTGGTCCCCAAGGCCGATTTCGCTCAGCACGTCCGGCGCGGAGACCAGGTCATTGAGCGTGCCGAGTTCATCCTGCAGCGCGGCCATGGCCGTGGTGAAGCGCTTGTGGCGCCTAGCGCCGCGCTTGTCGTCGAACAGCGTGGCGAAGAATTCGGCGGCATAACGCAGCTTCTTGGCGTCCTTGCGAGCCTCGTGCCGTTCCTCGTCGTTGACCTTGGCGAGCGCACGACCATGCTTCTTCAGCTTCCGGCGTTCGCGGTCGAGCACCGCCTCGGCGAAATCGGTCACCGGACGATCGTGAAGTTCGGCGGGGGGTGCGGAGAGATAGGCGCCACAATGCAGCCATTCGTGGAGGTCGAGCATCAGGGCGCGGCCGCGACCGTCGTCGAGCGCTTCGAACAGTTCGCGATAGCGGGCGGCGCGGGCAGTCTTCAGTCGCTCGAGAAGTTCCGGCTGCGATGCGCGCGCCAGGAGAACGTCGACGTCGCGGGCCTTGCCGAAGACGCCTGCCAGCCACTTCAGCTCGCCTTTCAGGCGGGTGCTTTCATCGTCCTGAAGCAGATCCCTGAAGAGCGAGAAGGCCGATCGCAAGCGCCGAAGGGCAACGCGGGACTGGTGCAGCGCCTCCGGGTTTTGGCGCACGCGCAGCACGTCCTCGTTCAGGCGGTGGTGGCGAAGACAGGAAAGGGCGACCGTGCGAAAACTCTTTGCCACCCGCATCTCGCGGTCGAGTTCGACCGGCTCGGCCTTGAAGACCATCTGCTCGGCATCGATGAGACGGAAACCGCGCTCGGCCTTGGACATGACGCCGAAGCGGATGGGAACGATCGCCTCGATGCGGCGGGCAAGCGTGAAGAGCGCTTCGGGCACGCCGTCCTTGAGCTCGAGCTCGATCTCGCCGATCGTGGTCTGGCGGGTGCCCGCGGTGATCCGGCCGCGGTCGAGCACGACCTCGATGTCGGCGCCATCCTGCTTCACCTTCCAGGTGGTGCGTTCGACGTCGACGGCAAAATGCGCCTGCAGATCGCCCGGCTCAAGGTCGAACTGGGCGGCAAGCGGCGTGGTGTGGTTGGCCACCGGCTCGTCATCGTCCAGCGGCTGTTCCCATTCCGGCCGGGCAAAGACCGAGGCGCTCGCGCCCGTCGCCTTGATCGTCTGGGTGCGGGCAGAGCCGACGGTGCGGATGCGCAGCGTAAAACCCGACTGGAACAGGTCGCGGGCGCGCGTGTCGAAATAGACCGACCGTTGGCTTTCGACGTTTGCGGGCTCACCCAGAAGCCCGGATTCGGCGAAACGATCGAGATCTTCAGGGAGAAGCTCGAGCTTGATTTCGATTTCCGTGTTCAACCCCATCCTCCAACAAAGTGCAAGAGACAACGCGATAATGCCATATGAGCACATTGGTTCGTGTTCTGAATGACATGGATCATATTTGTGTGGCGGTCCCATCCGACAGGCCGGGCTCGAAGCGGAAGGCTGCGGAGGTGCAGGATTTCTATGGGTTCAGGACGGAGAACCGTTTCACACTTCTCCCGGAATTGCGTTCTGAGATGACGCAATTCCGGATGGAAAACCGCTTCGCACTTTTCCTGGAATTGCTTTTTGTATTGCCGCAATTCCGAACGGAAAACCGTTTCACACTTTTCCTGGAATTGCTTAAGCTCCCCACATTTCATGCCACGGAATTGATAAATGTCGCTTCGCCTTGCCACCTTCAATATCGAAAACCTTTTGAGCCGCTTCGATTTTTCCGGATTTCGCAACCAGCTGAAGCAGGATCGGGTGCTGCGGCTCTTCGACGTGAAGACGGAAGCCGAGTACCAGCGGCTGGAGGAGGCGCGCACGATTGCGCATACGGACGATACGCGGCAGATGTCGGCGCTGGCGATCGCCGATTGCGATGCGGATATCCTCTGCCTGCAGGAAGCCGACAACATGGCCTCGCTGCAGGCCTTCGAGTACAACTACCTCTTTCGCATGGTCGGCAACGGTTATCGCCAGAAGTACCTGATCGAAGGCAATGATTCGCGCGGGATCGATGTGGCCGTGCTGATGCGCGAGGAGACGCGCGACGGCCAGCCGATCGAGTGCCTGGAGGTCAAAAGCCATGCGGGGCTGACCTATGAGGACCTCGACCTTTTCAACGACCAGATTGCCCATACCAACCGGCCGGCCGACCGGATCTTCAAGCGCGACTGCCTGGAGCTCGATCTTCGGATCGGCGGGCGGCCGCTGACGCTTTATGTGGTGCATTTCAAATCGATGGGGCCGGCGCGCGAGGGGCTCGACGGCCGGCAGGCGACGATGCCGCTGCGCGTCGCCGAAGCCTCGGCCGTGCGCCACATTATCGAAAGCCGCTTTGGCCGCGGGCACACGGCCGACAAGATGTTTGCGATCTGCGGCGACATGAACGACTACCAGGAGAAGGTGAACATCCTCGGCGACCGGCGTACCGGCTACCAGTTCGTGCCGCATGAGGAGGAGACGAGTTCGCTCGACGTCTTCACTCATGGCGGCTTTGCCGAAAACCCGATGCTGCGCCGGCCGGTGATGGACCGCTGGACGCTGTTTCACAGCCGCGGGCCGCAGGAGCGGCATCTCTGCCAGCTCGACTATATCTGGCTGTCGCCGGCGCTTGCCAAGCGCAACGCACACCAGGTGCCCGAGGTCATTCGCGGCGGCCAGCCGTTCCGCACGATCTTTCCGCCGGAGCTGGAGGTGGAGCGTTATCCGCGCACCGGCTGGGACCGGCCGAAGGCATCCGACCATTGCCCCGTGGCCATCACCCTGGATGTGTGAACATGAGCGCGCTTGAAAGCAACACGGCTGAGTGGCCAGCCGAAGGCGTCATCATCCCGATCGATGCGGTGGATGTCCGCGTTAGCGGCGCGGCGCATCCGTTTCACCTGGAGGAGGTGGGGCGCGCGCAGCAAAACTGGCAACGGGAGATCGCCGCCAATCCGCACCTCTTCGATGGGCGCATGGTGCTGCTGAGGGCGCTTCGCATCGACGACGGCCGGTTGCAGGGCGAGGGGCATGTGGTGCCCTATTCGACCTTTCTCTGGTGGCGGAAGACGCGGGCAAAGGGTGCCTTTCATCTCTTCGCCATGCCGGCGATTCTTTCCTCCGACGGTGCGCTGGTTCTTGTGCGCATGGGCGGGCACACCGCCAACCCCGGCCGGGTCTACAGCCCCTCCGGTTCGCTGGAGCCCGAGGATATCGTCGATGGCGGCTGCGAAATCGACGGCAATATCCGCCGCGAGGCGATGGAAGAAACCGGCATCGACCTTTCGCTCGCGACTGTGGAGCCCGGTTATCACCTGCTGCATATGGGCCGCGCCGTGACGCTCATCCGGGTCTATCGCTATCCGGAGAAGGCGGCAGCGCTGGTTGCGCGCGTTGCCGCGCATATCTCAGTCGATCCCGAACCTGAGATCGACGAAGCGATCGCGGTTTTTGGCCCGGACCCCGTGGCGCACAACTATCCGCCCTTCATCCCGCCGATCCTCGACTGGCTGTTCCGGCGTGAGAAGCCGCTCTGATTTTGAGTCAGCGGGGCGTCGTATCCTCTTGTATTTTCGTGCTTTAGCGAGGGTTGTCTGATGGCTGCGCGACGGCGGATGAGCGCCGGCTGAGTCCGGGCAGACTTTTGGTCGCTCGGACGGCGAGGCAAGCCGCGGGAGTGGGAGCTAAAGAAAACGTGATCCGCGTCGAGTTGTGTACCGGTGCTTTTAAGCCTTGCCGCCCGCGTCTCGACGCTGCAAAGTTCGGGCATATTCGCAAGGGGACATGAATGGCGCTCAGCTACGCGATCTACGACGTCTTCACCGACAGGCAACTGGAGGGCAATCCGCTGGCCGTGGTTTTCGGTGCCGATTGGCTGGAGGACGGGGCGATGCAGGCAATCGCGCAGGAATTCAACCTGTCCGAGACGGTGTTCATTCGCAGGCCCGGCGGTGCCGCACATACGGCGAAGCTGCGGATCTTCACACCCAGCCAGGAGCTGCCCTTTGCCGGCCATCCGACCGTCGGCGCGGCCGTGGCGATCGCCGAGGCGCAGCATGGCGCGATCGAAGAGGGCATCGACCTCGTTCAGGTGCTGGAGGAAAAGGTGGGGCCGGTGCGCTGTGCCGTGCGGCTCAAGGCCGGGCAGGCGAGCTTTGCCGAATTCGACCTGCCGCGGAAATCCGTCAGGCTCGACGCACGCTTCGACCGACAGGCGATCGCAGATGCGCTGAGCCTGAAGCTCTCGCAGATCGGTTTCGAGAATCACGTGCCCTCGTTCTGGAGCGCGGGCGCACCGTTCGTCATGGTGCCGGTGCATGATGTTGCGGCCGCTTCGTCGATCGAGTTCGATTCGCTGCGCTGGGAGCAACTGACGCCGATGGCCGAGGGTCGGCTTGCCGCCGCTTACGTCTATTGTCGCGGCGGCGTGAACCACACGG
>NZ_JTLA01000020.1:0-9378 GCF_000799055.1 Ensifer sp. ZNC0028 | reverse complement strand
CGGCAGGCGGATGAGGGGCGCGCCCCTCACCGTGTGAAGGAAGGGCGCAAAAACGGGAACCGAACACCGTGGATGCTGTCGGGAGAACCGGCCATGGCCGTTCAGCCCGCCGAGAACTCCTGCGCCACGGCCTCTACCGCCCCCGGCACTGCGACATCGATACAGCGGATGTCGGCTGCTCGCGCCGACTCCAGCATGTCTCTGTTCTCCCGAAGTGAGCGCTCAATGAATTTGTTGATGATCCCGGCTTTCTGCTCGTATCTTTCGTCACGTCGCGCTTCGTCCAGCATCCGTTGCCGCAGGAAATCGTCGTCCGCATAGAGGAAGACGGCGGTGACACTCCCGGCTTCGAGTTCGGCCACATATTCCGGCCGCAACGCCGCACCCTCCAGCACGAAGGGCTGCCCACGCTCCCGATGGCTATCGACGATCTGGCGGATGCGCGGCCACATGTTTTCGTGGTGCACCTTCAGGAACCAGTGGATCGTCTCGTCCGTCAGGCTGGCGTAGTATTCGGCGACTTCGGGGCGAACAGTCGGCCAGGGCCTGCCGGGATGGCGGCCGAGCGCGTCCGTCGAGATCAGCTCGCGGCTAAGCGAACGGGCCAGGGTTCCCGCCAATGTCGATTTGCCGACATGCGAGGTGCCGCCAATCAGGATGCCGAGAGCTGGCTGCTGCATGCGTTGAACTCCTTCACACGATCGACTGGTCTAACTTCGCCGGGACCAGGCCGTTTTGACACGTTGCGCCGATTGTCTGCATTTGCGGGGCGCATACAATCAGCCCCAGGCGACGTAAACAAAGCGGGCGAGAACAAGTGCGCCGCCTGCGCCGACAATCCCCCAGAACCACGCAGCGATTGCGTCTTTCTCGTGCCGGAAACGCCTCGCCACGTTGATGGTGGCCGCGATGAAGAAAACCACGATAATAAGTATGTATGCCTTTTGATGCGGCGGCACCGTCGACCTCTCTCCGGTCTGCTTCTACAGCTTATGGCGCTCGTCTTTCTCCGTCACCGCCGAAATTTTGCCGCTTCTTGAGAATCGTCTTGACGCCTCCGGGAGGCTTCACTAGAAGAGTGCGAACCGTACCGTACGGTACTGATTGAGGCGAGGCAGCGTGCAGATGACTGTGGCGATGAGGGAGGCGAATGCCGGGGAGGGGCTGACGGAACGTCAGGGCGCCGTTCTCGAGCAGGCATTGCGGCTTCTCGTCGACGGTGGCGAAAAGGCGCTGACGACGGCCGGCATCGCGCGGGCGGCCAATTGCTCCAAGGAAAGCCTCTACAAGTGGTTCGGCGATCGCGACGGGCTGATCTCGGCGATGATCGGCTTCCAGGCGAGCAAGGTGCGCACGCAGGACGTTGCCGCCCGCGCGCTCGATGCAGAGAGCCTGCAGCGCCATCTGATCGTCTTTGCCAAGGATCTGCTTGAGGTTCTCGCCGGCGACGTGTCGCTGGCGCTCAATCGTCTCGCGATCGGCCAGGCGAGCCGTGACGGCTCCAAGCTTGGCCACATGCTGCAGGAGCGCGGACGCCGGCAGATCGGCCGCCGGGCGGCAGCGCTACTCGAAGCCGGCCGCAAGGCGGGGCTCTTGACGTTCGACGATGCCGAGGAGGCCTACGGCGCGCTCTATGGGCTGATCGTCTCCGACTGGCATCTGAAGATGCTGCTCGGCGAAGAAGCCGAGGAGATGAGACAAAGTTTTGGCCGCAAGGCGGAGCAGGCGGTTTCCGCCTTTCTCGCGCTTTACGGCACGAAAAGGTAACGGCGAGGGGAACCTCGCTTAAACGACTGACAAACAACGGGAAGGACCACAACAATGCGCGTCTATTACGATCGTGATGCCGATATCAACCTGATCAAGTCGAAGAAGGTCGCCATCGTCGGCTACGGCAGCCAGGGCCGCGCCCATGCGCTGAACCTGAAGGATTCCGGCGCCAAGGAAATCCGCATCGCGCTGAAGCCGGGTTCGGCAACGGCTGCCAAGGTCGAGGCCGACGGTCTCCAGGTTCTCTCGGTTGCTGAAGCCGCCAAGTGGGCCGACCTGATCATGATGGCGACCCCGGACGAACTGCAGGCCGAAATCTACAAGGCCGAAATCGCCGGCAACATCCGTGATGGTGCTGCGATCGCTTTCGCCCACGGCCTCAACGTTCACTTCGGCCTGATCGAGCCGAAGGCTTCGCTCGACGTCGTCATGATCGCGCCGAAGGGCCCGGGCCACACGGTTCGCGGCGAATACCAGAAGGGCGGCGGCGTTCCCTGCCTCGTTGCCGTTCACCAGGACGCTTCGGGCAACGCCCTTGACCTCGCGCTCTCCTACGCCTGCGGCGTCGGCGGCGGCCGTTCGGGCATCATCGAAACCAACTTCAAGGAAGAGTGCGAAACCGACCTCTTCGGCGAACAGGTCGTTCTGTGCGGCGGTCTCGTCGAGCTCATCCGCGCCGGCTTCGAAACGCTGGTCGAAGGCGGCTACGCTCCGGAAATGGCCTATTTCGAGTGCCTGCACGAAGTGAAGCTGATCGTCGACCTGATCTATGAAGGCGGCATCGCCAACATGAACTACTCGATCTCGAACACGGCCGAGTGGGGCGAATACGTCACCGGTCCGCGCATCATCACCGAAGAAACCAAGGCCGAGATGAAGCGCGTCCTCAAGGACATTCAGACCGGCAAGTTCACCTCCGAGTGGATGCAGGAATACAAGTCGGGTGCGGCTCGCTTCAAGGGCATCCGCCGCGTCAACGACAGCCACCAGATCGAAGAAGTCGGCGCCAAGCTCCGCGGCATGATGCCCTGGATCGGCAAGAACAAGCTGGTCGACAAGGCGAAGAACTAAGCCTTATCGAACGGTCGAATGAGACAAGCCGGGGCGTCAGCTCCGGCTTTTTTCGTGGCGTGGACAGGCGGATTGTAAAACCCCGTCATTGCTGTCGGGTCGGCGCGATTGGTCGATGCAGGCCGGTGGCGGCTAACCGTCCATGGTGCAGGCTTCCGGCCTGGAGAGACGAGGGCACCAGAACCCGGCCCCGCGATTAGTTCCAGAAAAACCGAAACAGGCCGACAAAGGCATGCTCTAACAGGTCGATAAGCATCAGGTCGGGGAACCAGGCGGCAAAGGCAGAGCCGGCGGTGAAGCCAATCAGACCGAAGCCGAGCGCTCCATCCCAGCCGTGGCCCTGCCAGCCGTACATGGCGCCGATCGTGGTCGCTCCGCCGACGACCGTGACCCACCAGAGAACCTTGAGGGTGGTCATCGCACGGCGCATGAACGTATCAAACATCTGCTTCCCCTGTCGCAGGCCGGAACACGCTGTGGTTCCGCACTGGACGTAAGTTCGCGCAGAGGTAAATTCCAGATCCGTCGAAAAACAATTGCGAGGCGGCGACCCGGCTCGGCTTAAAACTCCTGCCAGGCCTGCAGCCGCTCGACGGTCGTCGTCGCGCCGCCGCAGACGATCATGAGGATGCGCTTGAAGCGTGCCAGCCGGTCGGCGTGGGCGTAGGCGACGGCAAGGGCGGCGCCGCAGGCGGGCTCGACCAGAACGCGGTGGTCGTCGAGGAAGCGGATACAGGCTTGGGCGGCCTGCGCGTCGCTGACGACGACGCTCTCGACAGGGCGTGTCTGGCTGAGTTCGAAGGCGCGCTGGCTCACCTGCCTTGCGCCAAGCGAGGTGGCGATGCCGCTGACGGCCTGAAGCGCCACCAGTTGCCGTGCCTCGATGGAGGCGGCGAGCGAGGCGGTTCCTTCGGTCTCGACGGCAAGGATCGGTACCGCGCCAAGCCCGTTGCGCTGAAGCCCCTCGGCAACGCCGGCAAAGAGCCCGCCGCCGCCGACCGACAGCACCACCGCATCGAAGGCGAGGCCGGCCTTGACGGCCTCGTCGATCATAGTCGCGTGA
The DNA here is from genome assembly GCF_000799055.1 of Ensifer sp. ZNC0028. Taxonomy (NCBI): domain Bacteria; kingdom Pseudomonadati; phylum Pseudomonadota; class Alphaproteobacteria; order Hyphomicrobiales; family Rhizobiaceae; genus Ensifer; species Ensifer sp. ZNC0028. The sequence continues at coordinate 5,474 of NZ_JTLA01000020.1, read as the reverse complement.
CCGGTCCAAAGCAGCGGATCGTCGAAGGGATGGACGAAGGCGGAGTCCTCGTCGAGGGAGGCAAGGGCCTTGGCATTGGCTTCATCCCAGGCGGCACCGTGCACGATGACGTCGGCGCCCTCCTGGCGGATCAGCGCCTTTGCCCTTTCGGTGGTCGTTTCCGGAACATAGACCGAAACCGGGATCGAAAGCTGGCGGCCCGCATAGGCGACTGCCATGCCGGCATTGCCGCCGGAGGAAGAGACGAAGCGTCGCTTGCCCGCCCGCGCGTGGTGTTCGCAGGCGGCGCCCACGCCGCGGATCTTGAACGAACCCGGCGGCTGCAGCGCGTCCATCTTCAGCCAGATGTTTCGCCCTGCGGCAAGGCCGAGCGGAAGGGATTGAATGAGCGGCGTTTCGATATGAAGTGGCATGGGGCGCCCCGTCCGTGCCTGTCTCCCTGGATCGTCCTCGATACAGGAGAAAGGCATGCAGAAAATCAAAGTGTTACAGCGATCTTTGTGTGACTGACAAGAGACGCGCTGCGCTGCGGGTGAGAGGTTGGCCGGCGGCCGGCGAAAAGCCGGCGCCCGCGAATCTGCCCGCAGTCTGCCTCCGGTCGCCGCTTCGACGCAACAATGGAAGCGTTCCGTGGCGGCGTGATGGCCGCGACCGAAGACGGCGCAGCGCCGTCTACCAAAGAAGTCCGTTCAGGATCATCAGCACGACGAAGAGCAGGGAAAAGGCAAGCGATAGCCTGATGGCTACCGGCGCATAGTCATAGCGTCGGATCCTGCGTGCGAAGGTATGGAGCATGTGGTCGTCCGTCTTGATTGTTCGCATGAGCGACTGGCCGCGGCGCGCGGATCTCTTCCGTTTCGGAAGATCCGACCCTGGCGCCCTGCGTTGCCGGGCGCCTGCAATCACACGCGTTGCGATTTTCGCGGCGGCTTGGATGGCGCCGCATCCACGGCCGGTTCGGCCGCGGCGCGCTCAAGGCGCTGTGCCTTGAGCTTTTCGGTCTTCCTGTCGCGCGCGAGTTTCTCGGCGGCGACGATCGCCCTTGCCGTGTGGTCGGTTGCTGCCGCCCTGTCACTTGCGGAGGTCTTGGCCGGCTTGGAGTTGGCGCCCTGGTGTGGAGTCATGTTCTGTCTCCTTCAGGGGCCGGGTCTGCCGGCCCCGATCGTTAGCGTGTGCGCGCTGCTCGCTTGGGTGCGGGCAGCAGGCCTTCGCGCTGCAGCTTCTTGCGCGCCAGCTTGCGCTGGCGGCGAATGGCTTCCGCCTTTTCGCGAGCGCGCTTTTCCGACGGCTTTTCGTAGCTCGTGCGCGCCTTGAATTCGCGGAACAGACCTTCGCGCTGCATCTTCTTCTTCAGCACGCGCAAAGCCTGGTCGACGTTATTGTCCCTGACGAGTACCTGCAAAACTTGTTCTCCTGTTGTTGGCCGACGCAAATTTGAGCGCCGACATGCCTATCTCCCGTATCGAGAAACGTGGGGTCCAAAGACGCAAAAAGGTCGGGGTGTTGTCCCGACCTCTTCCCGTCATTCAAGCGCCTTCCTGCCAGTACATCCGTGGTCAGAGAAGGGCGAATGACAAATTATGCCGACCTCAGATTGTCGGCCGAGCTCTTGCCCGTCTTGCGGTCGCTGACGACGTCGAAGGTAACCTTCTGACCTTCGGCGAGCGAGCGCATGCCGGCGCGTTCGACTGCGGAGATGTGAACGAACACATCGGTGCTGCCGTCATCCGGCTGAATGAAGCCGAAGCCCTTGGTGCCGTTGAACCATTTTACCGTGCCTGAAGCCATGGTGATTTCCTTTCAATCACTGCGTTTTCCAGGAAATATTTCTCTGGAATTGATCGATATTTGAGAGGAGATCTGGCCACGCGAAAGCGCGCTGTCAAAGGTCACAAGCAATATTCGACGAGGTGATATATAGACGATACGCCTCAAAACTCAATGAAGATATTGAATTATTCAGTTTGGGGCATCCGTGAAAACCTCGTCAAAGCCCTGAAACAGCGGGCTTTTCGTGCCTTCAATTTTCCCTCTATTCTTTGTCATTGTCCCCGGAATGGCCGCCGAAATGCTGTCGATGCCGGCAGCGCGAAGCAGTTGCCAGAGGTTGAACATCGGGGGATATTCATTGGGGAATGTTGGCTTGGCCCTTGCGCCGTGTCACGCAGTCGCGCCGGTTCGGCGCGGCCAAAGATAAGGTGAGGCGGCGGTACGCATGTCTGTCGCGCACCGCCCCCGCTTTTCAGGTGAAGGTCTGCGGCGAGACCTGCAATGCGGCGGCGATGCGCTGCAGCTTGGCGGGATCGGTATCGGCGCCGAGCTCGATCTTGGATATTTCAATTTCCGTCAGGCCTGTGGTGACCGACAGATCGTCAACCGAATAACCGGCGGTTTCACGCGAAAGCTTGATAGCGGCTCCGATTTTGACGCGGGACAGAGATGCGCCTGGAGCCTTGGTTAGGTCTTTCTTAAAGGACATGAAGTGTCTCCTTCGTTGGTCCACCGGCAAAGAACGCTGCCGGTTGAAGGGGGCCCAAAACTGAAATGCGACTCGGGCAGATGAGTGCGAACCTAGGGCGTCGCTAATATAAGCGAGAAGTCCGCAGGCGCAAGTTTGCGCCCGAATTTTTGTAAAAACGATATTTATATCAATATTTTACCCTGTGATTATCGGGTGCTGGGCAGTCCCTTTCCGGGCAATCTGGCGTGCCGAGCTCACGCGCCGATCGCCATCGAAACGGGTGCGAAAACTCACGCCAGGCGCGCCTCGATCAGGAACGGTCCGCGCCGCGACAGGGCTGCGGAAAAGAGCGCGGCGAAGGCTTCGCAGGAGGTGGCGACGGCGGCTTCGACGCCAAGGCCGCGGGCGAGCGACACCCAGTCGAGCGCGGGATTGTCGAGGTTCAGCATCTGCCGCGCATTGGTGCCGATCTCCCCGACGCTGACATTGCGCATCTCGGCATGCAGGATGGCATAGGTGCGGTTGGAGAAGATGACGGTGACGATGTCGAGGTTTTCGCGCGCCTGGGTCCACAAGCCTTGAATGTTGTACATGGCGCTGCCGTCGGCCTGCAGGCAGATCACTTTCCGATCCGGGCAGGCGATGGCCGCGCCGGTTGCAAGCGGAATGCCGTCGCCGATCGCGCCGCCGGTCTGCATGATGAGGTCGTGCGGTGCGGAGAAGGCGGACAGGGCAAAGAAGCGCCGCGCCGAGGTCACCCCTTCGTCGCAGACGATTGCGTCCTCCGGTACCTTGTGGGCGACGATGACGGCGATTGCGTCTTCGGTCAGCGTCCCCGAGGGCTCGCCGGTATCGGTGGGAGCGCCTGCCACCGGCAGCGGGGCGGTCGGGCTGACGCCGAGTTCGTCGCCAAGCGCCTCCAGCGTCGCCTTCAGGTCTTCACCGTGGCGGGCAAGGGTTGCGACCGTGCAGCCCTCCGGCACCAGTCGGCCCGGCATGCCGGGATAGGCGAAGAAGGCGACCGGCTCCGGCGCGCCGACAAGGATGAGAACGCGGATGTCCTTGAGCGTGGCGAGCGCCATGTCGATCGGGTAGGGGATGCGCGCCGGCGCCACCCGTCCGCGGCCGCGCTGGGTGTGGGCGACCAGAACCTCGTTGAAAAGCTGGATGCTGCACGCAGCCGCGATCCGCCCGGCGACGGCAAGGCCATCGGCTTGCGCCGCAGCGCCGCTGACGACCATGGCGACCCCTTGAGGATTCGAACGTATCAGGCGCGCGACTTCGCGCACGGTTTCGGCGCTGGCCGGGCGCGGGACTTCGAGGATCGCCTTTTGTGGCGGGGTGGCAAGGGCAAGCGTTCCCCAGGCGGCGTCGGCGGGCAGGATCATGGTGGCGACGCCCGGCGGCGTCAGTGCGGCCTGAACGGCGGCGGCAACGGTGGGGCCGACATCGGCCGGATCCTGCACGCGCCGGACCCAGTTCGACATCGGCGCTGCCAAGCTTTCGATATCGGTCGTCAGCGGAGCGTCGAGCAGGAGGTGATGGGAGGCGTGGTCGCCGACGATGTTGACGACAGCAGCCCGGGCGCGGCGGGCATTGTGCAGGTTGGCAAGGCCGTTGGAAAGACCTGGGCCGGTGTGCAAAAGGGTCGCCGCGGGGCGTCCGGCCATGCGCGCATAGCCATCGGCGGCGCCGGTGACGAGGCCTTCGCTGAGGCCCAGGATGCAGCGCAGCTCCGGCTTGCGGTCGAGCGCCGCGACGAAGTGCATTTCCGAGGTGCCGGGATTGGCGAAGCAGACGTCGACGCCGTTTGCAAGCAGCGTGTCGACAAGCACATCCGCGCCGGTGGTGCGAATTCCCTGGCCGCCTTCTCCCATGCGCGTGTCCCTCGATCACCCTCAAGGGCATGATAGCGGCAAGTTGCGCCGGTGCAACCGGGGCACGGCGAGCCACCCGGCGCAGGGCCAGTCGGCCAAACGTCAGCCGGCCAATGCAAGTCGGCTAGCGCATGGCCGGTTTACCTGTCGGGTATCAGCTCCGCTGCCAGGCGAGGTGGGCGCCAAGCCCGATCAGCACCGTGCCACCGGCGCGCTGCATCAGGCGCTGCGCCCTGCCGGAGCGGCGCATCCGCGAGACGACGGCGCCAGCGAGGAACACGCAGACGATATCGGCCGAGGAAAACATCAGGTTGGCGAGGGCGCCGAGCAGCAGGAACTGCACCCAGATCGGGAAGGCGGCAGACGCATCGGTGAACTGCGGCAGGAAGGCGACGAAGAAGATCGCAGTCTTCGGGTTCAGCACTTCGACAGTGATGCTCTCGAAGAAGGCGCGGCGCGCCGATTTCGCCTCAGTCAGCGGCAGGCTGCCGTCGCCCGTCGCCTTGGTGCGCATCAGCGTGAAGCCCAGCCAGACGAGATAGGCGGCGCCTGCAAGCTTCACCGCCAGATAGAGCGTCGGCACCGCATGAAACAGGATCGAAAGGCCGGCAGCGGCGGCAATGACGTGCACGTAGCAGCCGAGATGGATGCCGAGCGAAGCCATCAGCCCGGCGGAGCGGCCACGCGCCACGGTCTGCGCAGCGGCGTAGAGCATGGCCGGGCCCGGAATATAGGCGAAGATCGCCGTGGTTACGAAGAAGGTGAGGAGGATGTCGAGCGATGGCATGCGGTATACCTCGTCTGCTGCTGCGTGGCCTCTTGCGGGAGTCGTTGTAAGGGCTTGCGCGGGAAAGTTGAAGGAAAATCATAAGTGCCGGGGCAGCCGGGTCAGGCGCCCGCCGCCCGTTCGTCCGTCGTCAGACCGGTATCTCCTCCGCGACGAGGCGATCCTCGCGGCGGGCGCTGGCCGCAAGCCCGGCTGCGACGCCGGTGCGGTCCTCGGCACTGCGGTTCTGGCTCATCTTGCGCTTGCCGTCGAGGCGCTCGATCGGCAGCCTGATACCGATGATGCCGCGAAGCTGCGCCTTGACGAAGGCGGCGGGCGCGTCGCTGACCTGCCAGGGCTCGGCTCGTCC
>NZ_JTLA01000199.1:0-5648 GCF_000799055.1 Ensifer sp. ZNC0028 | reverse complement strand
CGACCGCCAGCAGATAGCGCTCATGCGCGATCGAGAAGAAGCGCAAAGACCCGATGTTTTCGACCGGACGGATAAAGCCGAGATTGATCTGGCCATTCTCCAGCCCGCGAATGATGTCCGAGGTCGAACCGCTTCGCACATGCAGCGCGACATCGGGAAACTTCCGGCCGATGCGCGACAGAAACGCCGGCAGAACACCGGTCGTTGCCGGATAGACGGTTCCGATCCTGATCGTGCGGGCCGCCTTGCCGGCAACGGACCGCGCCACCTCGGCCGACAGTCCGACGTCGCCGGTAATCCGAACCGCCCGGTCGTAGAATGCCTCCCCTGCCCGCGTCAGTTCGACCCGCCTCGTCGACCGATCAAGCAAGCGCACGCCCAACTCCTTTTCTAGCGCCTGGATGTGCGAGCTTAATGCCGGCTGGGCAATGTGCATGCGCATTGCCGCCCGATGGAAGTGCAGCTCCTCGGCTACCGCAACGAAGTATGAGAGTTGGCGAAATTCCATGGTCCACCCAAATCTCCAGACCGCAAACCCTGCACGCTCGGAGCGGTAATTTCCGAGCCGTTTTAGCGTATAATAAGGGACCTACAGTCCGTCGATTGTCAAGCCGCCAATATCGCATGGTGTGCTATGGACATAAGGCAAACCATTGGCTGGAACCTGCGGAGGCTTCGCGTTGCGAAAGGGCTGTCGCAGGAAAGGCTTGCCTTGGAAGCAGGGATTGATCGCTCTTATGTCGGTCGCATCGAGCGCGGGCTTGAGAACGTCACCGTCTCCGCACTGGAAGCACTTGCAGCTGTTCTCGGTTCGAATGTGAGAGACCTGTTTGCGGAGGTCGATACGAGTTCATCGCGCCCTCCCCCTTTGCGTTCTGGTAGGAAGCCGAAGGGCTCGTAGCCAAACCCACAGCGATGGGCGGCTTCCAGTCGATACATTATGCGATCCTTCTGTAACGGGCGGTGGGTTCAAGGATGAAGTGCGACTTGCGATAGATACCAATGGGTTGTCACTCGCAAGGAATGGCTCATGAGACGCACCTACTCCCAAATCGATATGGATGAGCGTCGTAGGATCGCCAAGTGGCGAACGGCCGGCCTGAGCGCCACGGTTATCGCCGAGAAGCTTGGACGGCATCGCTCGACGATTTTCCGTGAACTCAGCCGCAATGCTTTTGAAGACGCGCAGATGCCGGAGCTCAGCGGCTACTACTGCGTCACGGCCAACGAGATGGCGCGCGACCGCAGAGCCAAGCTGCGCAAGCTTGCTCGGTTTGCGCATGTGCGTCGGTCGGTGATCGAGCGGATCATGCATGGCTGGTCGCCACAACAGATCGCCGGTCGCATGCGGCTGGAGCGTCATCCGATTTCCGTCAGTTACGAGACGATCTACAAATTCGCCTATTCAGCAGACGGCCTTGCCATCAGACTGTGGCGGCATCTGCCGGAACGTCGCGCGAGACGTCGCCCGCGGCATGCCAGGCGTCGCTACGGCCGCCGTTTCAGCCCGGAACTCAACATTCTCCACCGTCCGGACACCGTCGCCGAGCGCAAGCAGTTCGGTCATTGGGAGTGCGATCTCATTCAATTTCGCAAGAAGTTCGGCAAGGCCAATGTGACGTCGCTGGTCGAGCGTGTCAGCCGCTTTGCGGTCTTCCTGCGCAACAACGACCGGCAATCGAAGCCGATCATGGACAGGCTGATCCAGGCGCTGCAGTCCCTGCCCCATCTCGCCCGCCGGTCGATTACCTTTGACCGTGGCACCGAATTCAGCGAATGGCCGTATCTCCAGGCTGGCATCGGAACGCAGACATGGTTCTGCGACCCGCAGTCGCCGTGGCAGAAAGGCACGGTTGAGAACACCAATCGCCGTGCTCGCAAATGGCTTTCGAGAGAGGTGGATCCTCTATCGATCACCGACGGTGACCTGAAGGACATTTGCGATCGGCTTAACTCGACGCCCCGAAAGTGCCTCGGCTATCGAACGCCCGCGGAAGTCTTCCGCAAGAAACTGCTCGCGCAAATGCGACGTGTCGGCTAGCATCACCTGCGTAAGTCGCAGTTCGCCGTGAACTCACAGGCGCCTCGTCAATCCCTTGTGCGCGTAATCCCTCGCCGAGTGCTTGCTTCTGTCCGCAGTCGGAGCTTTTCCGCTGCTCTATGGGGTCTGCTGAGGACCGGTTGGCCAATCTAAAACGGCGCAGTCACCGCGTGCTGCTGATCGCATAACGGCCTAACCCATCCATCGTCCCGGCGAAGGGACCTTGCTGCGGAGGGCTGATGGCTGCCCGTCCGAACGCCTGTCTTGTCGTCTCCTGCGGTCAACGCGGCAGGGCGGACGCTCCCTTATGAGCAATGAAGTTGGTTCTGTCCCTGAGCATGCAATGCAACACCACCGCCAGCTTGCGAGCCAGCGCCACGCGCGCCTTTCTCGGACCGGCACGTTTTGCGACCGCCAGTGCCCAGCCCTTCAGATCGGAACCTTTGACCGGTCGCGTCAGGATGACGTTGGCCGCCTCGTAGAGCACGGTTCGCACGCTGCCATCGCCGATCTTCGAAATGCGGCCGCTATGATCGGTTTCGCCCGATTGATATTTCTTCGGCGTCAATCCGAAGTGTGGCCCGACCGCCCGCGAGGAGCGGAAGCGCTCCGGTGCATCGACGGCCGCCACAAACGTCAGCGCCACGAGGACGCCAACGCCGGGCGTCGTCATCAACCGAAGTGCGTTGTCATCCTGGCGGGCGATGGCACGCAGCTTGCGGTCAAACCCTGCAAATTCGTGCACAAGCGCGTCGCGCACTTTGAGCAGTGCCGTAGCGATCACTTCCAAGGTCGAATGGCCGGCAATCAGTTCGCGGATACGGCCCGCGTAGGTGCACCGCGTCGTCGGCCCGACCTTGAGGCCGAAGCCGCGCAGGATGCCCCGGATGCTCATCTCGATGTCGTGAAGCTTGCCCTGAATGAGCTTGCGGGCAGTGAGCAGCGCACGCACCTCCTGGGCGGCCAGCGATTTGCAGTGGACCGATCGGAACCAGCCCAGCCGCATCAACTGCGCAATGCCGCGGGCGTCCTTCTTGTCGGTCTTGACCGGCATCGTCTTGAAGGCTGCGCGCACGTGGTGCGTCTCGATCAGCTCGACAGAAAGACCTGCTTTCACCATCCCGGCATGGAGCCACTGCGACAACGGGCCGGCCTCCAGACCATGCGCTCCATCGCGTCCTGGCCGCCAAACCAGGCGATCAGCGCATCGGGTTCGCTGAGAATCTTTGCTTCCCGGACGATGCGGCCATCCGCATCCACCACGCACACACTCGAGTATTCCAAGGATACGTCGATGCCCGCATACTGCTTCATGGTCGTTTCTCCGTGATGCTATGGAGCAGGCCACTCCTGACTCCGCGACACCATCATTGTGAGGGACGACCACCCGCCCTTCAAACCTGGCGAGCCGGGTTCCGCCCGTTACACCATCTAAGCGCACAGACCGGGAACACCCTGGCAACACACGTCCGTTTCTGACCCATTGTAGACGGCATGAGTTGAGCCCAGCAAATCGAAAGCTAGCCTCACGCATGACTTCATGTAACGACGCAGCTCAACTACTTCAGGTCCATATCGAAGACATTGATCTGCCCTTCGGCGATGCTGGCAACGCTTTCGCCCGGAAAAGACACCTTGCCTCGAGATGAAGCTGGAGAGGTTCACTCGGCAAGACGATAATTTCCTCATTTAGTCCACTCGCGATCGCGGCTTTTTGACTTTACGGAAACAACAACCACCAGAGCTAAAAGGCACCCCGACTACCCTGGTTCCCGTGAAAAGCCGAGCCTCGAAAGAGCTTAGCGCACCAGCTTATGGTTGTTACTGTAACGTACTTGCGCTTTCGCGGTTCAAACGCACTATCCTCCCTCACGATTGGTGTTGAGGGAGGAATTGCCGTGAAGATAACAAAACGCGATTTCACGAAAGGCATGATTCTGGCTGCGGGGTTTGCGCGGTTCGGCGCCGCGACGGCTCAAGCTGGGGACGCAATTGAGACCGAAGCGCGTGCCATCGCTAAGGAGGCGTACATCTACGGCTTCCCAATCGTCGACAGCTACCGAATCCAGCACGCTTATTTCGTTGACGCCAAGAACCCCGAATATAAGGGACCCTGGAACCAGCTCATCAATATCCCGCGTGTCTACACGCCAGCCGACACGGCGATTCAGACACCCAACTCGGATACCCCATACTCGATGATCGGTATGGACTTGCGTGCCGAGCCGATGGTGCTGACGGTACCTCAAATTGAGAAAGACCGCTATTTCAGCATTCAGCTGATCGATGCATACACCTTCAACTTCGACTACATTGGCAGCCGCGCGACTGGCAACGATGGCGGCAGATTCCTCATCGCCGGGCCGGGTTGGAAGGGCGAGACGCCCGCCGGCATCACGAAAGTCTTCACCTCGGAAACCGAGCTTGTCATCGCCGTGTATCGTACACAGCTTTTCGACCCGGACGACCTCGACAATGTGAAGAAAATCCAGGCCGGATACAAGGCAGAGCCGCTGTCCAAGTACCTCGGCCAGCCTGCGCCAGAAGCATCGCCCGCGATCGATTTCATCAAGCCGCTAACACCGGACGAAGAGAGGACCTCGCCCGAGTTTTTCAACATCCTGAACTTCGCCCTGCAGTTTTGTCCGACCAATCCGTCGGAAACCGAGTTGATGGCGCGTTTCGCCAAGATCGGTGTCGGCGCAGGCAAGACCTTCGACGCCAGCACACTCTCGCCAACAACGACTACCGCCCTCGAACAGGGAATGGCCGACGCCTGGGCCGATCTTGAGGCATTGCGGAAACGCGTGGACGCTGGCGAAGTAACCACAGGGGATATGTTTGGTACGCGCGCGTACCTGAAGAACAACTACCTCTACCGCATGACAGCCGCTGTGCTTGGTATCTACGGCAACTCCAAGCAGGAGGCGATGTATCCAATCTATGCTGTCGGTTCGGATGGGAAAAAGCTTGACGGAGCTAGCAAGTACACCGTGCACTTCGCACCTGGCACGCTGCCGCCGGTCAACGCCTTCTGGTCGCTAACCATGTATAACCTGCCACAGAGCCTGCTCGTCGCCAACCCGATCAACCGGTACCTGCTCAATTCGCCAATGCTGCCGCAGTTTGTCAAGGACGCCGATGGTGGTTTGACGTTCTATGTCCAGAACGAGTCCCCCGGCAAGGACAAGGAACCCAACTGGTTGCCTGCGCCGAAGGGGCCCTTCGTTATTGCAATGCGCCTCTACTGGCCGAAGCAAGAGGCACTCGACGGTACGTGGCGGCAGCCGCCGATGACGAAAGCAGGGTGAGGGACGGGAACGCCAGGGCGCGGCCCTGCTTCCGCTATTGGCGCTGTCCGGACGAAGTTCGATGACGCACAATGCGCAGCCGCGCAGTCAAGACGGGCGGACGGGACGTCCGGATATGACATTGCCCACGCCGGCGGCCTATAGCTCAATGGTTAGAGCCGCCGACTCATTACCGACCGGTTTCAGGTTCGAGTCCTGCCGGGCCCACCACCATCCTGCTCAAATGTCGGGTGTCGCAGATCTTGAAAAGCAATCCACGCATTCCCAGATGATTTTCCGTCTTCTTTCATCCGGTT
>NZ_JTLA01000198.1:0-2716 GCF_000799055.1 Ensifer sp. ZNC0028 | reverse complement strand
GTCACCTTGATCGGCATGCGGCTGCCGGTGCCGTAGGCGCCGCCGGTCCAGCCGGTGTTGACCAGCCAGCAGGTGACGCCGTTCTTGGCGATCAGGTCCTTCAAGAGGTTGCCGTATTCCGACGGATGCCGCGGCATGAACGGCGCGCCGAAGCAGGTCGAGAAGGTGGCTTCCGGCTCGGTGACGCCCTTTTCGGTGCCGGCGACCTTGGCGGTGTAGCCGGACAGGAAGTGGTACATCGCCTGTTCCGGCGTCAGCTTGGCGATCGGCGGCATCACGCCGAAGGCGTCGGCCGTCAGCATGATGATGGTGCGCGGCTGCGGTGCGGTGCCGGTGTCGCTGGCGTTCGGGATGAAGTCGAGCGGATAGGCGCAACGGGTATTTTCCGTCAGCGAACCGTCGTCGAAATCAGGCACGCGGCGCTCGTCGAGCACGACGTTTTCCATGACCGTGCCGAAGCGGCGGGTCGTAGCGTAGATTTCCGGCTCGGCCGCTTCCGACAGGCGGATCGCCTTGGCGTAGCAGCCGCCTTCGAAGTTGAAGACGCCCTGCTCGCCCCAACCGTGCTCGTCGTCGCCGATCAGCGTGCGGGTCGGATCGGCGGAAAGTGTCGTCTTGCCGGTGCCGGAAAGACCGAAGAAGATCGCGGTGTCGCCGGCCGGGCCGACGTTTGCCGAGCAGTGCATCGGCATGACACCCTTCTTCGGCAGCAGGTAGTTGAGGACGGTGAAGACCGACTTCTTCATCTCGCCGGCATAGGACGTGCCGCCGATGAGGATCAGGCCGTTGGTGAAATCGCAGGCGATGACCGTCTCGGTGCGGCAACCGTAGCGCTCCGGATCGGCCTTGAAGCTCGGCAGATCGATGATCGTCAGCTTCGGCAGGAAGGCGCCGAGCGCTTCGCGGGCCGGACGAATCAGCAGGTTGCGGATGAACAGCGAATGCCAAGCGTACTCGGTCACGACGCGCGTCGGTAGCGCGTTGTCGGCGTCGGCGCCGCCAACCAGATCCTGCACGTAGAGCGACATGCCCTTGGCGTGCTCGAGCATGTCCTTGCGCAGCAGAGCAAAATGCTCCGGCGACATCGGCTTGTTGTTGTCCCACCAGATCTGGTCGTCGGTGTTCGCATCGCGAACGACGAACTTATCCTTCGGCGAGCGGCCGGTGTGCTGGCCGGTACGGGCAACGAGCGCACCGTGTGCCGTCAGTTCGGCCTCGCCGCGGCGAAGAGCTTCCTCATAAAGCTCTGCGGCTTCGAGGTTGTACCGAACCGTATCCAGGTCGATAAAGCCGAGTTTTTCCAAGCCGTTCGCGAGATTGCGAGTGCCGAGTTGCTCCATGGTCAAGCTTCCTTCGTGTTTGGCCATTGGCGTTGAATTTCGCCGGACCTTACTTGCATGCTCGCTCAAAAACAAGGCGACGTCAAAAAAAGAATAATGATTTCAGTATATTAATCGATTTAAAGAAAATTATCGTTTTTTTAATCGGTTGAAATCGACATCCCGAACACCGATCTGACAGGACCTATCCTATCGCTGCGACAGGTGCTTTTTGGGCTTCGCCACAATTTGTTCCACCTTTATACTCACTAACGCACCCGTGACTCGCGAATGCCGGAGTTTCGGGGACGGGACCGGCACCTCAAAAGACGGAGTTGAACACGATGCAGACCATCGCGCTTGTCGATGATGACCGGAATATTCTGACGTCCGTATCCATCGCCCTGGAGGCGGAGGGCTACAAGGTCGAGACCTATACCGACGGCGCTTCCGCGCTCGAAGGCCTGCTCGCCCGGCCGCCGCAGCTTGCGATCTTCGACATCAAGATGCCGCGCATGGACGGCATGGAACTGCTGCGCCGCTTGAGGCAGAAGTCGGACCTGCCGGTGATCTTCCTCACTTCCAAGGATGAAGAGATCGACGAACTCTTCGGCCTGAAGATGGGCGCCGACGACTTCATCACCAAGCCGTTCTCGCAGCGCCTGCTGGTCGAACGCGTCAAGGCGATCCTGCGCCGCGCCGCCAACCGCGAAGCCGCGGCGGCCAACACGAACAATACCGTCAAGGCAACCGACGCGCCGTCGCGCTCGCTCGAGCGTGGGCAGCTGGTGATGGACCAGGAGCGCCACACCTGCACCTGGAAGAGCGAGCCGGTGACGCTGACGGTGACGGAATTCCTTATTCTTCATTCGCTGGCGCAGCGCCCGGGCGTGGTCAAGAGCCGCGACGCACTGATGGACGCGGCCTATGACGAACAGGTCTATGTCGACGACCGCACCATCGACAGCCACATCAAGCGGCTGCGCAAGAAGTTCAAGATGGTCGACAACGACTTCGACATGATCGAGACGCTTTACGGTGTCGGCTATCGTTTCCGGGAAAGTGCCTGAGCCCAAGGGGCTTGCCATCGCGCCCAGAGTGGCGCATTTGAAGCGGCGCGATGGTGATGGCCTCCTGTGAGGCCCGACACGATCTCCGCCGTCTTCGGATCAAAATCATGAAAGGCGGCGCAACCGGCCGGCAGCGCCGCCGCCATCGAACGATTATGAAGGACAGTCCGCGCGGGAGCGGGACATTTGGTAGAAGTCTTGCAGGGCGACATTGAAGACAATGACGGGCGTGCCCAGGCACTGAAGGGCCAGCGCCGCTGGGCGCATCCCTTCACGCTCATTCGTCGTCTCTTCGGCAATGCCGTCTTCTCGAGCCTCACCCGCCGT